>WRNF01000362.1 GCA_009776715.1 Treponema sp.
GCAATTTTGTAAATCCTTATATAGCAAGGACTTACGGATACTGCTTTCAGAGAAAATAACGCGAAATATACTTTTCGGAGGGGACTCATTCTTGAAATCCGTGTAAATCCTCTTAATCCGTGAAAATCCGTGGTTATTGTTTATATGCCTTAGCGAGAGGCCAAATGAAGTTATAGACAAGTTGATGCGGATAATGCTTTATGTTATAATAAATAAAAAATGTACATTAATTGAATAAGGTGTTTATAAAGATGGCAAAAATAGAATTAATTATGGGCGACATTACACAACTTGATGTAGACGTTATTGTGAATGCCGCCAATTCAAGCCTGATGGGTGGCGGCGGTGTTGACGGAGCTATACACAGCGCCGCAGGTCCGAAACTGCTGGAAGAATGCCTTAAAATTGCGGAAGAAAGGAAGGGCATCCCCGGCGGGCCCTGCCCTGCCGGAGATGCGGTAATAACTGCCGCTTATCGGCTGCCCTGCAAATATGTTATTCATACAGTAGGTCCGGTTTGGCAGGGCGGTGAAAAAAACGAAACAGAGACATTATCTTCATGTTACCGGAAAAGTCTCTTACTTGCTGATAAAGCCGGCCTTGAGAGCATTGCTTTCCCCAACATCAGCACAGGTGTTTACGGTTACCCAAAAGACAAAGCTGCCGCAATTGCTGTAAAAACTGTGCAGAAAATTCTTAGTGAAACGGCAATTTTAAAACGGATTGTGTTTGTATGTTTTGACGAGGAAAATTTTAAAATATACCAGGTTTTGCTAATGTCCTGTAATATACACATTACATAATATATATTTTGTTAATTTCTTAAGTTATAAAGAAGTTATTAAGAATTGATGATCTTTAAATTATGTGATCTGAATAGTACATGATACTTAGAGTATATCGCACTTGTAGATTTTTGCAGAAAATATCTGCCGGCTATTAGCCGGAAAATCTGTGAAACTGGGACTTCTTACGGAATTTGCAGAATAAAAAAATTCAAAAAAAATTGTGTCCTTAGCTTTTTTTTCATCCAAAAAGAAAAAGTCCGACAAACACCTCAGCCATTGTAAATCCCAATACCCACTTCCATATTTCCCGTTTTTATGATATAATTCTTTTAAGGAGTATAACTATGCGTTTTAAGAAAGTTAAAATTATTCAAAGCGGCGAAGATATTGACATGTTTACCGATGCGAAGCCAACCATTTTTGAAAGGGATCCCGCTGCGGAAAATGAAGTTTTGAATCTGCACCCAGATGTGGAATATCAGAAGATTATCGGCTTTGGCGCAGCCTTCACCGAGACCTCGGCGTATCAGTTTTCGCGCATGAGCCGGGAAACACAGGACAGGATTATCAAGGCTTATTTTGATCCAAACGAAGGGCTTGGCTATAATTTTTGCCGTACCCATATCCACTCCTGCGATTTTACCCTGAGCCGTTATACCTATGTGGAAGACGAAGACAAAGAGCTAAAAACATTTTCCATAGACAGGGACCGCAAATACATTCTGCCCTTTATCAAAGCTGCCAGGGAATGTACGGGAAACAATCTTTGGCTTTTTGCCTCCCCCTGGAGCCCTCCCAGTTGGATGAAAAGCAACGGCGACATGTGCCATGGAGGACGGCTTCTGGATGAATATTACGAAACATGGGCGCGGTATTTTGTGCGCTATCTTGAAGAATACAAAAAGGAAGGAATTCCTTTCTTTGGCGTTACTGTGCAAAATGAAGCGGTAGCATGGCAGACCTGGGAAAGCTGTGTGTATACGGCAAAGGAAGAAGCGGTTTTTGTGCATGAATTCCTTAAACCGGCGTTTAAAAAATCAGGCTTTGATGATGTTAAAATAATGATTTGGGATCATAACAAGGAACGGATATATGAAAGAGCGCGGGACAGTTTTGCCGTTCCCGGAGCCAAGGACGATATTTGGGGAATTGCTTTTCACTGGTACAGCGGACGGCATTTCCACGCCCTTGACATGACGCATAACGCATTCCCGTACAAACCGCTGTTGCTGACGGAATTTGCCGTAGGCGCGCCTCACGGCGAAACAGCGCAGGCCCCGCACACCAGTTGGAAGGGAATGGAACTTTTTGCAAATGAGCTCATCGGTGATTTTAACAATTACATGGCGGCGGAAACAATGTGGAATTTCCTTGTCGATGAATCCGGCGGCCCCTATCATGACAGGGTTAACGGGAGCAGGGCCCAGATTGTGGTTGATCCTGAAAAAAATGAAATTATTTTTGAGCCAATATACTATGCCATAGGGCATTTCAGCCGTTATGTGAAACGCGGAGCTGCAAGAATTGGATCAAGCAGTTATACCGATAACATTGATATGGCAGCGTTCAAAAACCCTGACGGGGAAATTGTTGTTGTGGCCCTTAATCACGGAGAAAAGGCCGAAAAATGCCGCCTTCGCATGGAAGCCCTTACTGCGCCGCTCGAACTGCCAGGACATTCGCTGTCTACCCTTGTAATTCCGGTATGAGACTTTGATTAAGTATCTGCTTTTTGATCTGGACAATACCCTGTACTCCTGCAATTACGGGCTTGAAGACAATGTAAGCCGCCGCATTTTTGAATTTGCCGCTGCATGGCTTGGAGTTTCGCCGGAAGAGGTTCTACAGCAGCGCAAGGCCAGCATGCGGAAATACGGAACTTGCCTTGAATGGCTGATGAGCGAAAAAGGGTTTACCGATACCGAAACATACCTTAAAGCGGTGCATCCCGAAGGAGAGGCCGATGCGCTTACCCGTGACGATGCGCTGCGGGATTTTCTTTCCGCCATTCCCCTGCCCAAAGCCATACTTACCAATTCACCCAAAGAACATGCCGATTTGATTTTGGGCAAACTGGGAATTGCCGATCTGTTTACCCATGTTTTTGAAATTAGGCAGATTGGATTTAAGGGAAAACCCAACAGAGAATTTTTTGAATACGCCCTGGGCATAATGAATGTTAGCCCCGGTGAAGTCTTGTTTATTGACGATCATCCCATGTATGTTGAAGGATTTATTGCATTAGGGGGCAATGCGCTTCTGATGGATGAAAATGACATTCACAAAAACTGTTCTTTGCCGAAAATTCGCAGCCTTGGGGAAATTATTAAGCTTATTTGATAAATTCTAAAATTTTGGCCAAAAGCAAAATAAATATTTCACATNGATGGCTGTTTAGCTGCTAATTCAGTAATCTGCTCATTCCCTTTTTGTATCCTTCTT
>WRNF01000363.1 GCA_009776715.1 Treponema sp.
TGAGTCTGTATCATTCAAAGACATATAAAGGCGCACTTGGAACGCCGTTATCGTTAAGTCCGGCCCCGGCAGCCAATAATATGCATGGCGCAAATGTAAGTATCAACGATGTTCGCAAAGCGGATTTCTGGCTGGACACAAGCGGCCTGTCTTTTAATTACGACTCAGCAATCGGCGGTATGGGCGGTATACACAATACATGGGACTTTAACGGCATTGAAGGCAGGGGATATCCGACGCTGATAGGAGTAGGAGGTCAATAGATAAAATCGGCTTCCATGCCGATTTTATCTATTGTAGTTTTGCCGTTGGCAAAACTACACCTAAAGCAATTGTTGCAGCGGCATCCGTGCCGCCTAAAGCAATCGGCTTCCATGCCGATTTTATCTATTGTAGTTTTGCCGTTGGCAAAACTACACCTAAAGCAATTGGTGCAGCGGCATCCGTGCCGCCTAAAGCAATCGGCTCTGCCATTTTTTTGCAGGCAAAGGGGGCAGGGAGATTAATAATGACTTTTACAGGAGGAAATAAAAATTTCATCATTTGTGACTTTGTAAATCAATCTATGTTCCTCAGTGATACGCCGGGACCAATGTCCTGCCCAGTTATGCTTGAGCGGCTCGGGTTTGCCTGTGCCTTTGAAGGGGTCTCGCATAATTTCAGTGATAAGAGAGTTTATTTTCTTAAAAATGTTTTTGTCGTCTTTTTCCCACTGGCGGTATTCGGCGAAAGCGTCGTTTTCAAAGCTAATCATTGTTTTCTGTTAAGTTCCTCTGCTGCTTTAACCGCATCTTCAAGAGTAGCAAAAGAAATAAGGTTATTTCTTTCATTGACGTTTTTTATAGCTCTGTCCAGTTTCTCCCGCATGGCAGGGCTGCTCATAAGAAATTCAGTCTCGTCCTGCTCTCGAATTTCTATCTCAACAACCTGGTTGGGATATGTTGTCCTGATAGTATCAATAAAAGAATCCTTTAATTCCATTGTATTGAGTTTGTATGTCGTTGTCATGCTTTTAATATATGTAGAAAAAAAGCAAAAATCAAGGGGGGAAAAAGGAAGCACTAACAAATGAACAGTGAACAATTAGCAGTTAGCAGTGAATATCGCTGTTTGAAAGCAAAGCGTGATGACAAGATGCCACGATCACAAACAAAAATACTACTCACTACTCACTGTTCACTACTCACTGTTCTCTGTTCACTGTTCCCTATTACTCGCTTACTCATTTTCCTAACTTTTTTCTTTTTTAATATTTCTTTTTTATTTTGTCTGGATTTCAGCATCCGCCCTAAAGGTTTTGTTTCCATTAACCTGGGTCAGGGCAATGTCGCAAAAGACGGGAACAAGCGTTACAGCATTGGCGGCGGGGGCGAACTTGATTTTGAAATTGATCTTGCATCAGTATGGCCTAACCGGATTGGCCTGGGTTATAGTGTTGGGCTGGAAACATCTGCGCTGTTTAATCCATTGCAGGTTAATAACCCCATGAATGTGTTTTTCTATTCTTTTGGCGGTACGGCAGGTTTGTATTATTTCCCTGCCTCACGGCTCTTTACCCGAATTGACGGAGCAGTAGGCCCGTACCTGTCTGCCCGTGATAAGGAAAAAAGCGATATCGGCTTCTTTTGGAGGGGAGGCGGCGAAGTTGGCTTCCGCTTTAGCCCTGGTTTTATCATTGCAGCTAACGCCGGATGGCGGCAGTATTGGCATCCGGGTAAGGCTCTTAAAAAGGGGAATGTTGCAGCAGCCATCCTTCGTGATTCAGGAATATATACTGGATTAACAGCACAGTTAACCCTTCATGCCGGCAGAGGCGCAGGACGTGAAGGCATAAGCGCAAGCTTTGACCAGTACGAAGAGTTGTTCCCTGTTTTCATGCGGCTGTACCAAACCAATCCAATCGGATCAGTAGTTATGCGTAACAATGAAAATGCTGAAATACGAAACCTGCGCCTGTCTTTCCGTGCTGTAGGTTACACCGCCTCGGAGTTTCCCTGCGGAGAGGTTTCGATAATACAGCGCGGGCGGAGCGCGGAACTGCCGCTGTATGCTGATTTTTCGCCAGAAGTTTTACGCTTCACCGACAAAGGCCGCATTTTAGGCGAACTGGTTATCCGGTACACTTTTTTGGGACAGGTGCGGGAAACGATAAAGGCGATTACTGTGGCAACACATAACCGTAATATGATAATTGAAGGAGATACCGCTGCGTTGGCAGCCTTTGTCTCTCCTACTTCCCCTGAAACGCTGGATTTTGCACGCTTTATCGCCGGACTTGCCCGCTCCAACAACCGCATCACCGGACATAACCAGAACATGCATTATGCGATATGGCTTTTCGAAGGGTTAAGGGCATCCAGCATACGGCTTGGGGAAACCTATGCAGGCATTAATGAAGCACAGTTTCCGGCAGAGACTTTATCGTACCGCAGCGGAACAAGCCGGGACATTGCATTGCTGTTTGCGGCAGGATTAGAAAGTGTCGGCATTTCATCGGCTTTCATTGCGGGTAACCATGCAGGTGAATTTTTGGTTGCCGTGAGCCTTGGTATTGGGCAGAGTGCAGCGGAAACTTTATTTAATGGCATGGGCAGGATACTTGTTATAAATGATGAAGTATGGCTGCCCTTATCAATGTTTGCATTTAACGATGGTTTTATGGCTGCCTGGATGCAAGGAGCTGCAATACTTGATAAAATTTTTTCGGAAAAAAGAAACGTGGATTTTGTAATAACAGAAGAGGCCTGGGAGATATACCCTCCGGCCCCTCTGCCTGAATTGGGAAAGAACGTTATACGCACAGACAATGAAGCGGCAGCAAGCGGAGTGAACCGTGCTTTACGGGGTTATATAACACAGGAAATATACCCGATCATAAACAAGCAAACAGGCAATAACACGGCAGCAGGACAAAACAGGCTTGGAATTTTACTAACAAGAGCCGGACGAGTTGACGACGGCAAAGCAGCTTATGAACGCGCCGCTGGGATGGGTTCTGTTCCGGCCATGACCAACCGGGGCAATATTGCTCTTTCTGAAAATGATTTAGCGGCTGCAGAACATTGGTTCAGGCAGGCTCTTCAACGGGATCCGGAAAACAGAATAGCCCTGCTGGGCATGGATCGGATAAGCGGGAANAGGTAAGCCACCACGCAGCATTCGCTGCGAACCATCTACAAGGTAACTTTTGAAGCTATAGTTAAAAGCCCACGGATTTACACGGATTAT
>WRNF01000364.1 GCA_009776715.1 Treponema sp.
GATGATCTGCCCTGCCGCCTTTTCGGAGACGATTTGCGGGTGAAGCAAATTATCAATAACTTATTGAGCAATGCTTTTAAATACACGCAGAAAGGAACGGTTACCCTGGGCATGAACGTTGCATTTGAGGGCCAGGATGCATGGGTATCGGTGTATGTAAGCGATACCGGAATGGGCATACGAAATGAAGACCTGAAGAAACTTTTTGCCGATTACGGCCAGGTAGACACACGGTCGAACCGCCTTATTGAAGGGACCGGTCTTGGNCTNTCCATAACCNGGCGCCTTACAGAGATGATGGACGGAAAAATCGAAGCGGAAAGCGAGTACGGTAAAGGGACCACATTCCGTGTCCGTTTCCGCCAGAGCTTTATTCAAGACAAGGCGGTCGGCAAAGAAACTGCGGATAACCTGCGTAATTTTCATTACACAAGAAAAGCGGATAAAAAACTTACGCGGAACAATTTAAGTTATGCGCGAGTGCTGGTGGTAGACGATATGCAGACAAATTTGGATGTGGCATCTGGCNTGCTGCGGAAGTACAAAATGAATGTAGACTGCGTTCTGAGCGGGAAAGAAGCAATTGCCCGCATCGAAGCCGCTAAACCGGCCTACGATGCTGTGTTCATGGATCACATGATGCCGGAGATGGACGGCATAGAAGCGACCAGGCATATTCGGACTATAGGCACAAAGTATGCAATGAATATACCCATTATTGCATTAACAGCAAATGCAATTGCCGGGAATGAACAAATTTTTTTAAGCAATAATTTTCAGGCATTTTTAACCAAGCCGATTAATATATTAAATTTGGATTCTGTGGTTCAAAAATGGGTTAGGGATAAAACAAAAGAACAATGAGAACAATGAGAACAATGAGAACAATGAAAAGAGAGAAAAGTAGTATGTGTAAAGTTATACGAATTGCAAGCACTGTGTGTATGGCGGCGTTCATTATGCTAATTCTGCCAGAATGCGCAAAACCTTCAGAAAAGCAGTCAGGTGTATCAATGGAGCATATCTCGTTTCGGGACATTCCCGGTGTTACAGAAGATGAAATCAATGCGGTTGAAGCGCTGCGGAAACAATATTCTTCTTTTGTTTACGGATCCATGCCGAGCACCGAGGCATTTCTTGATGAACACGGAAATATAAGAGGTTATTCCGCTTTATTTTGCGAATGGTTAACAGAATTATTTGGCATACCGTTTATTCCGGAACACCTTCCGATTGATGTTTTTCTTGAAAAAATGGCCAGTTTTGAAGTTGCTTTTACAGGCGACATGACGCCCAGCGAAGAGCGGCGGAAAGTGTTTTTTATGACGGATGCCATTGCGGAACATGCGGTACGGTCTTTTAGAATTGCCGGCAGCGAAGAGCTTGAGATCATTGCGCAATCACGTCCGCTGCGTTATGGTTTTGTTCCGGAATCCACCAATATAAATGATGTTATATCGCATCAGGAACCGGGTTCCTTTGAAATTGTGCTTATCAATAATACAGACGCTATTTATTACGCGCTTAAAAATGGGGAAATTGACGCTTTTTTTAGCGAGGAACTCTTTGAGGCGGTTTTTGACAGTTACGGCAATGTGGTTGCCAAGGATTTTTACCCTTTAACATACGTTCCTGTATCCCTTACAACGCAAAACCCGGCGTTTGTGCCTATTATTAATATTGTTCAAAAGGCATTGGAAAACGGCGCTTTGCGGTATTTAACCGAGTTATACAACCGCGGGTACAAGGAGTATCAGCGCCATAAGCTCTTTCTTTTGCTTAACGAGGAAGAGTTGGCTTATGTTCATAATAATCCCATTGTGCCGATTCTGGCAAATTACAGCAATTACCCGGTGTCTTTTTACAATGAGCATGAAAACAAATGGCAGGGATGCGCTTTTGACGTGCTGAACGAAATTGAAATGTTTACAGGCCTTTCATTTAAAGTTGCCAATAACCAGCAAACCGAATTTCCTGAACTTTTACAAAAACTGCAAAACCATGAGGCGCCTATGATTACAGAACTGCCTAATTCAAAGGGCTTAGATGGCCTTTTCCTTTGGACCGGCAACACTATCCTAAGCGACAACTTTGCTTTGCTTTCCAAATCGGAACTTCAAAGGCTTAATGTAAATGAAATATTGCAGATAAAGGTAGGGCTTATTGAGGATACCGCCGCTGCCCTGCTTTTTAACAACTGGTTTCCCGCTCATCCGGAGTTAACGTATTATAAATCTATTGATGATGCAATTAAAGCATTGGAAAATTATGAGGTTGACGCGGTTATGGCAACGCTTAACAATCTGCTAATGCTGACCAATCTGATGGAACTTTCAGACTACAAAGCAAATATAGTTTTCGATACCGCGTATTCATCTACTTTTGGTTTTAACAAAGACGAACCGGTACTTTGTTCCATCGTAGATAAGGCGCTTGCTTTGGTTAACACAAAGGCCGTTTCAGAAGATTGGACGCGCAGGATTTTTGATTATCAAGCGAAGCTGGTGCAAACGCAAAGATCATGGCTTATTGTTGCCAGTATTATTTCGATATTTGTTTTTATTCTGATATTGGTTCTTTTGCAAAAAAGCCTTAGAGCGGGGAAACGGTTAAAAAGCATACTGGTGCAATACGAAGTGTTATGGGAAAGTGTTCAAAGCGGCGCTGCTGTTATAGATGCTGAAACACGGGAAATAATTAGCGTAAATTCCAGCGCTGTCCGCATGTTTGGCGGACCAAAAGAAGACCTTATCGGTAAACAATGCGATGTTTTGTTTGAAGTAATTGACGGCTGCCCAATCATGGATCATAAACAAATAATAGAAAATGAAGAGCGGGCTTTTAAAAAAGCAAGCGGTGAATGCGTCCCTGCCATAAAAAGCGTTGTAGAAATTGAATATAACGGGCGGGCGGCGTTATTGGAAAGTTTTACGGATATCTCGCATATAAAAAAAGCGCAGGAAGCAAAGGATGCCTCTGAAGCGAAAAGCCAGTTCCTGGCGAATATGAGCCATGAAATGCGCACTCCCATGAACGTGGTTGTCGGGCTAACGGACTTAATGCTGGATGAAGATGATCCTACCGTTCATTTTAAGGATAACCTAAGAAAAATAAGCGTAGCGGGGAATACCCTGCTGGGATTAATAAACGATGTCCTTGACATTTCAAAGATAGAGGCGGGAAAACTTGAATTA
>WRNF01000365.1 GCA_009776715.1 Treponema sp.
TTTTGAACATTTTTTACTCTGCAAACTCCGTAAGGAGCCCCAAAATCGAAGAATTTTGCGGTAAATAACCGCAAAATTCCACAAGTCCGACAGGCTCCTAGCCATCATGCTTGCATGGCTTCAGGGTTTTCATTTTCTGTATGCAGTTAAAGTGCAAGAGCCAAATCTAATCTATTCTAATTGAATTGAACCATGCCTCGTTGTAATATTCCAATGCAGAGCCAAGGTCTTCCTTAAGCGTAGTCTTTTCCAGCTCTTCAATGGTGTACCAACTGCCGCCAGTTTTTAGTTCCCGGGCAGGAATATTTACCGTTGACGGAAAGCTAAAAATATCAACAAATTCAGCATAAATTTCCGGACGGTGTATAAAATCAATAAATTTATGGGCAAGATCAAGATTTTGGGCGCCTTTAAGAATGCACATGCTGTCAATATAAGCAGGGCCGCCTTCTTCGGGAATAAAGAAAACAGTGTCTTTAATAAGCTGTTCATTGCCGGCNATTTCTTCAAAAACCACCTCTGCATAACCCTGCACCACCCAAAAATCCCCATGTTCNTAACCTTTGCCAAAAGATTCCGCATCAAATTTTGTAAGGTTTGGTTTCCATTTATTGTTTATCAGATCACGGGCAGCGTTAATTTCCTGTGGATTTTTTGTGTTTACGGAAAAACCAAGGAAGGCTAGGGCGTCTCCCATTACTTCCCGCATATCGTCCAGCATGGTCATCCGGTTGCGAAGGTCGCTGCGGCTAAAAATATCCCAACTGCGGTTATTATTGTAGTCGGGTACTTTTGCTGTATTAACTATTATTCCGGCAGCCCCGTAATAATAAGGAACTGAAAAATCCATTTCCGGATCATAAACAGTTTTTTCCAGAATTTTCGGATCAATATTTGCTAAATTGCTTAATTTAGATTTATCAATTCTTTCAAGCATTCCCTGCTGTATCATAATTGACACATAGTCAGCGGATGGGAATACAATGTCATAGCCGCCGCCGCCGGATTTAATTTTTGCATACATGTCTTCATTAGATGCAAACTCATCGTAATACACTGTAACGTTGTATTCCTCTTCAAATTTTTCAATAACTGAATCCGGCGTATAATAGGTCCAGTTATAAATATACAGACGGTTTTCTGCAGTTGCATCGCCCTGGTTTTTTTCCTGCCTGCTGCAATCTGTTGTCTGAAAAAAGATCAACACGGCCAGAACTGATAAAAAAACAATATTTCTTTTCATGATTACTCCTATTATCATTATTTCAAAATTTTAATTTTAAAGCAAGTGTCCTGTAATATACAATGTATGTTACTGGACACTCGTTCATTTTGCTACAATATACTTTAGAAATTTTCTAAGCATGATACATAAAACTACAGTTCCAAGTATCATTACCACCGAAAGGGCGCTAATGACATTGGTAACTCCGCCCTTGCGGGTTATGGCAGAATAGATAAACACCGGAAGGGTGGAAGATCCCGGACCGGACACAAAAAATGTAATGACAAAATCTTCAAGGGACAGAGTAATGGCAGTTAAAAACCCGGATATAATTCCCGGCATGCAGAACGGAATTGTTACCCTGAACAATGTTTGCATTTCGCTGGCGCCAAGATCATGCGCTGCTTCAATTATCGAAAAGTCAAATTCATCCAGTATGGCCATTACCATAAGGAAAACAAAGGGAAGGTTAAAAGTGGTATGGGCAATGTATATGGTTTTTAACCCCAGTGAAATGCCGGTTCCGGCAAAAAAAACCGAAAGAGAGACGCCTATAATAATTTCCGGCAGTATCATTGGCATAAAAGAAATGGCCTGCACATAAGTACGGAACCTAAAGCGGTACCAATTTACCCCAATAGCGCCGAGGGTGCCGATTACCGTTGCGGTAAGGGCGGAAGATACCGCAATTATGATGCTGTTGCTGAGCGCGCGCCATAATTCTCCTTCAGCTAGCAGCCTGCGGTACCAGCGCAGAGAAAAACCTGACCAGTTCATTCCGGGAGAATCGTTGAATGAATAAAGGATAAGCACCAGAAGCGGTAAAAAAAGAAAAATTATTGTGACAATAAAAATTGTTTGAGAAAAGGAAAATTTACGGTAAACAGCCCGCCGTGCATGGCGCGCCGCTTCACTTTGCATTCTGCTGGGTTTAATGGAAGTGATTACATTGCGAATTATGCCTTTAAACATCATGCTGCATCCTTGCGTTTTAGTTTGTTATTCAACGAAGATTCCCTTCGCTGAAGGTACATCATTACTATAACGCCTATTGTTGTAATAACGGTAAGCACCATTGAAATTGCAGATGCGCGGGGCCAGTCCCGCGATTTAGTCAGTTGATCGGCAATTACGTTTCCCAGCATATACGAATCCTTGCCCCCAACCAGCAGAGGTACGGCATAAGCGCCGAAAATGGGGATAAAGGTAAACAGTACCGCAGTAAGGATTCCTCCTTTAACATTGGGCAGCAGAATTTTAAACATCGAGGCTATTTTGCTTGCCCCCAGATCCCGCGCCGCTTCCAGCAGGGAAAAATCAAATTTATCAATGCTGGAAAACAAGGGNAGTATTGCATAAGGCAAATACATATACACCAGCACTAACACCACTGTATTTTGGTTATACAGAAATTGAATGTGATCATCGATCATCCCTGTCCGCCTGAGAAATTCGTTAAGAAAACCATTGCTGCCCAGGATGTTCATCCATGCAAAAACACGGATTAGAAAATTGGTCCAAAACGGGATAATAATAAGCAGAAGGAGAAAATTCTGGTTTTTGCTTTTTGCAATAAAATAACCGCAGGGCAGTGCAAAACAAATGGTTATTGCAGTAGCAATTATTGATGTAATGATAGTGCGCCAAACAATTTTCAGAAAAACCTCGTTGCCCAGATAACTGTATGCGGTTAGGGAGAATTCCTGTTCTACGCCCCCGTATAAGCCCTTTTTTAGGAAACTGTAAATAATGATAATAATAATAGGCGCAAGAAAAAAAAGCGTAAACCATAATGTCATTGCGCCGGAGTACAGTGGGCCGTCAGTATTTTTGCCTGAACCGATTGCTGCACGCTTCATTTTTTTACCTCGACAATGTAGCCGTCGTCTGCGCTCCAGGAAATAAAGACCGTGTCCTGCCAGCGAATGTCCGGCCCTTCATCGGAATAATTAGCATGCTGTTTC
>WRNF01000366.1 GCA_009776715.1 Treponema sp.
GGTATCTCAATTATACCGCATTGAGGGGCTTTTTTTAAGGAGTTTGTTTATGACAATAAAAGAAATTGCGGAATTATGCGCGGTTACGGAACAAACAGTAAGAAATTGGGTGCATAAAATATCCGATAACCCTGCAAGAAATTTGCAGGGTATGCAAAATGCAGAAGGTAACCCTGCAAAGAATTTGCAGGGTTTGGCGGAAAAATTAGCCGAAGCAGAAAAATCAGGAACAACTCCCGCAGATTTTACCATTGAAGAAACCCTGGCCATTATCGGGGAAGGCGGCAAAAACCAGACACTCGCCGCCCTGCTTGCCGAAAACGCTGCAAGCAAAAACGCCCTGGCAATTCAAAACAACGGTTTTACAGCGCCCCAGGCCGCCCAGCTTGCCGCCCTTATGAATAATATCCAAAAAGCCCTTGAAAACCCCAGGAAGGCCGCCTATGAGGAGCTGGAGGCATGGATAGTCAAAACCCTGGAATTTGAAGATAAACCCATTCACAGGGTCTATGTGCATCAAATCTATCACGCATACAGAAAAGAAGTAGAAAATCCACTGAACGAGCATATTTTCAAATTCAAGATAGCATTGGAGCATCCGGAATTTAAATTCAATTATGCAAAAAGCGCCGGCTGGTATTTTTCCTTTTGCAGCCTTGCGCGGGTTATTTAAGGAGGCGGCAAATGCGTAATTGCGCTGAATGCGATAAAAGCAGCCCGGACTGCTCTTGGTGCCTTGACAATCCGGAAAACGCTGTGCCTGTGAAACTGTACTCCCCAAAAGGCGCAGTGCGCGCCATGCTTGCAGGGAAGTTTCTGAAAGACATGGAAGGTTCCAGATGTTTTTGGGACTGTGAATTTTCGCAGTTCCGTTACAGGGACAAACACAATGAAGCCGGAATATTAACGGAATTTTCCGGCCTGTATGAGGAGATGGCATAATGACAACCGCCGCCGCCAGAGCGGGCGTTCCNGCGCCNGTTTTTGTTGCCGGGATTAAATACCCCTCACTTTTCGAGGCAAGCATTGAAACCTCAATTTCAAATGTAGCGTTTTTTAAGGCCCTGAAAAAAAGCCGTGGCGATCCCTGCAAAATCAAAAAAAACATAGTTGTTTTGGAAGCATGGGTAATTAACCGCGTAAGAGGGTATGTATGATAACCAGGGAAGTTGAATTGTTTTTGCAGGGGCACCAGATCGAACTGTCAAAAGTAACACTTGCATTAACTGAATTAAAAGAAACCATAAGCAGAAAATCAAAATATGACGATCTGCCCGCATGGATTAACCTTGATCTTGCAGCGAAACTAAAAGGCGGCTGTTCCCCTGATTGGATTAAAAACAATCTATGCCTCCAGCCCTGCTGCGGCACAAATTACAAATTGATAGGTGGCCGCAAATGCTGGAAATCAGAAGATGTAATCGAATGGCTTGAAATCGCGGACAGCGACTTAAAAGAATACGGCAAAAAACACCGGGTTTCTATCCCGGAAAAATATTTACGAAGGAGCGCTTAAAATGAACCACTTTATAGGCATAGGGCGTTTAACGGCGGCGGCTGTTTTAGAACAAACAAGCACAGGAACCCCTTATGCAAAATTTTCAATCTGTATCAATAAGGTATGGAAAGATAAAAACGGCAACCGCCAGGAAAAACCCAGTTTTTTTAACTGCGTTTTATGGGGGAAATACGGCGAGTTAATGTCAAAGTATTTAACCAAAGGAAAACAGATCGGCATTGCGGCGGAGTTGGAACAGAATACATGGACTGACAGCAACAGAAACAATCATAGCTCTGTTCAATTAAACGTCAATGAAATTTACTTGCTCGCTTCCCCAAAAGGGGAAAAGGAAAGCAGCGGAAATGAACCGCTCCCTGGCAAGGGCGTTTACACTGATATTGTGCCGTTTTAATTTATATTTAAGGAGCCAAAACATGGAAAATAATATAAGCAGCAGCAGCATTTGCCGTATTTGCAAAAAAAAGTTAAGCGATATAACAAGCGTAAAACTGGGAATCGGGCCTGTATGCCGCGGATTTTATGGCATTGATGGAAGCGCGGGGAATCCCGGACTGTTTGACAATCATGCAGAATTCGATTTTGTTGATGAAACTGTGTCTTTTATTTATATAAAAGACACAGGGCATAATTGTACAAAAACCGTTACTAACGATGTTGAATGGGTTTTGCAAAAATTAAGCGAGAATTGCAAATATTTTGACAAAAAAAGGATTTTTTACATGGATTCAGATGGAAAAATAGATGAAATTCTCCATGCCGGAAAAACTTTTACCGGTTTTAAGGCAGGGCATACGGGGGTTATTCTATGATTTTGTATCGTACTATACAAACTGGAGCCGTATTATGATAACGAAAATACAATATGAAATTTTTGACAGTTTTTTTAAATATTACAATGAAAAACTTTTTGACGGTAAATTAAAAGACTGTATGATAATCACCAACCGTCAAAAAAGAACGACAGGGCATTTTAGGCCGCAAACATGGAAAAACAAAAAATCAAAAACTGAACCGGACATACATGAAATAAGCATTAACCCTGATTTTTTAGACCACGAATGGCAGCAAACACTGGTGCATGAAATGGTACACCTATGGCAACAGGATTACGGCAAACCGTCCCGGAAAGGTTACCATAATTCTGAATGGGCGCAGAAAATGGAAACAATAGGGCTTATGCCGTCAAGCACCGGAAAGCCCGACGGAAAAAAGACAGGGCAAAAAATAGCGGATTATCCAATATCTAACGGCCTGTTTATGGAGGCCTTTAATTATTTAAAAGGGAAAAATATAAAATATATTTCCCAAACATTTATTGAGTCTGCCAAAACAGGAACTAAAAACACATCCCGTTCAAAAATAAAATATACCTGCTTTTGCGGGAATAATGTATGGGGTAAACCCAATTTAATTGTAATTTGCGCCGCTTGCAATAGCCAATTTATACAAGCGGATTAAATTAAAGGAGAAAAAATGCCCAAATATTCTGATTTTATCGTATGGTGTTGTAACAAAAAAAAATGCAAAAACTATACGAATAAACAAGTAATAAGAGATGATGCAATAAAGTACTTACCGGGGTGTAAAAAAACCGGAAAAGTCATAACGTCTGTATCACAAGCAAAAAAAAACTGTGTGTGTTTTTCTTTGAATGAT
>WRNF01000367.1 GCA_009776715.1 Treponema sp.
TGTTCCAAATTTATTATGCAAATCGCCCATTTGCTCAGTAAGGGCTTTTATACTCCGGTCGGTTTCCTTTTGGCTTTCCTTAATAATCCTGTCAGTTTCCATCTGCCTTTCTGTAATAACCTTTTCGGTTTCCTTAAATTTCTTGTCAGTTTCCTGAAATTTCTTGTCGGTTTCCTGAAACATTGCCCAGACTTTTTCAAAGGTAAGCCCGCGTGGATAGTCTATTGCTGTATCGCCCATTTTATGTTCTCCTAAGAATAATATACTAATATAAACAGGTAAATTCAAGGAAAAAGAGTCAACTTGTTTCAGGGATCGGGGATCGGGGAATGGGGAATAGGGACTGGGGAATAGGGATCGGGGCGCTCGGATATGCAGCCGTATGGCTGTGAATGGGATCGGGGATCGGGGATCGGGGGGCGGCTTATATGGTGCCTGGCACCGTTTTGCCGTTTTTTTATGGTGCCAGGCACCGTTTTTCGCCTATAGTGCCACGCCTATGGTGCCTGGCACTGTTTTCACGCGTATGGTGCCTGGCACTGTTTTTACTGTTTTCAAAACAAAAAATTTAACACCTGAAAAAAATAATTTGACAAAAATTTAAAGCAATGTTATTATTATTCTTTTTAACTGCCCCAAAACTTTAGTTTTTAGGGACAAGTTCAAATAATATTTTTTTCAAGGAGTTTGTTATGAAAACACAACAAAATCGAAAATCCATGCCCGCAAGTTGCGCAGCATGTACCGTTCTTTGCCTGGCCGTTTTTGGCCTGGCCATTTTTGGCACTGCCTTCATTGGATGCCAAATGTCCGGCGACATATCGGCCAAGCCGCACAAACCGGCAGAGGCGGTGTTCGGCACCATCAGCGGGAAGGTTGCCTTTACCGGCAGCGCAAACCTGGCCGGCATTCCCGTGACGCTGGAAAAAACCAATGGCCAGCTTTCCCTTGCCGTAATTTCGGCGGCGCAGGACCTTGCAAGAGGCATTGTTCCATCCGCCCGCAGTGCCAGCACTTCCATGTTGAAGCATTATTAAAATAAGCCACGGATTTACACGGATTTACACGGAGAAACACAGATTGGGAGATAAAATGGATTTATTGTACGAAAAAGAAACATATCTTATAATCGGTGCAGCTATGGAAGTTCATCAAGAATTAGGGTATGGGTTTCTGGAAGCTGTATACCAGGAAGCATTAGAAGAAGAATTTCTGGAAAAATGTATATCATACAAACGAGAAATACCGCTAAAGATATACTACAAAAATAAACCTCTGAAAAAATATTATATTGCTGATTTTATATGTTACAATGAAATTATTATAGAAGTAAAAGCTGCATCAGAAATAACCAAAGAACATCAAGCGCAATTATTAAATTATCTGACAGCAACAAGGCTGAAACTTGGGCTTATAATAAATTTTGGAAAACAAAGTTTGGAACATAAAAGAATAATAAAGTAAAGAAGATTTATAACAATGAGCCGCGGAAGCGGTAAAAATAAGCTGCGGATTTCCACAGATTTACACGGAGAGTTTTATTATTATTTTTATCTTTAATCCGTGATAATCCGTTTAATCCGTGAAAATCCGTGGATATTTTTACTAAATTAGCACATACGGCGCTTTCCATTCCTGCGCCAGCCTTGCCAGCGTGAACATTCCCGCCGCAGCCGTCATTGGCGATTCTGCCTTTTGTAACTGCGCCAGCCTGGCAAGCGTTGAGTTCCTTGCGGCAGAAAGCATAGGCGATTATGCCTTCATGTCTTGTTACAGCCTGAACAGCGTAAGCCTTCCCCTTGCAGAAATCACCGGCATTTATGCCTTCGCATACTGTGGCAGCCTGGTTAATATTGAGCTTCCGCTGGCAAACTCGGTCAGCCAGTCTTTATTCGAGGGCTGCTCAAATCTGGAGAGTATTGATTTACCGGCAGCAGAGGCCTTATCATGGGCTGCATTCGATCTCTGCGGCAGCCTGAGCAGCCTAAAACTGCCTAAAGTTACTGACCCTTACGCAATATTTTCACTGCCCATGGAACAGCTTATACACCTAACTTTGGGAATTCCCGAAATTGAATCTTATTCATTATACAATTGCGCCCTTCTGGAAAGCGCTGAATTCCCGGAGGCGCTCAGTGTTGCCGGCGGCGCTTTCTCCGGCTGTACGAACCTTGTCAGCCTGAAATTGCCCAAGGTGGCCAGCACTGCGAATATACCAAAAGAGCAGCTTGAACATTTAACTTTGGGGCTAACCAGTATTGCAAATAACGAATTTTCTAGCTTTACAAATCTTAAANGCAAATAACGAATTTTCTAGCTTTACAAATCTTAAAAGCGTGGCATTCCCTGCGGCAATAAACATTGGTAATTATGCCTTCTCTGGTTGTAACAATCTGGAAAGCATCGATTTTCCTTTGGCAGAAACCGTTGGCAATTCTGCTTTCTCTAACTGTTATAGCTTGAACAGCGTGGAGTTCACTGCTGCAACCAGTGTTGGCAGCGGATCCTTCTCTAATTGTTATACCCTGATCAGTGCAATATTCCCCAATGCAAGCAGCATAAGCGACAATATTTTCAATTCCTGTTACAATCTTAGCAATGTTGAATTCCCTAATGCGGCCAGCAGCATCGGTGCCTATGCTTTCTATTGCTGTTACAGCCTGGAAAATGTGGATTTCCCAAAAGTAACCAATAATGGTTATTTAGCCTTCACCTCTTGCACAAACCTTACCAGTATGAAGCTGCCAAATGTTGACACCTTTTATAGTATTCCAGTGGAGCAGCTTAAACATTTAACCTTGGGGATCCCCAGCATCGGGGTAAGCGCTTTCAAAGATAATGCCGTCATTGAAAGTGTCGAGTTTCCAAAAGCAACCCATGTCGATATAGATGCCTTCCGTAATTGCACCAGCCTGAAAAGCGTTTCCTTTCCGGAAGTACCCGCAATAGGCATACAAGCTTTCTTAGGTTGTACCAGCCTGAAAAGTGTTTATATCCCTAAGTTAAGCTGGATTAACATAGGTGCCTTCGCTGGCTGTACAAGCCTGGAAAGCGTTGAGTTCCTTAAGGTAGAAAACATCCATACTGCTGCATTCGATGGATGCAGCAGTTTGCAAAGCGTTGAATTCCCCCTTGTAACCAACATCAGTGAATATGC
>WRNF01000368.1 GCA_009776715.1 Treponema sp.
GGACATCAACAGAAGCAGTTGCCTCATCCAAAATAAGCACCGGGGCATTGCACAGCAGTGCACGGGCAATGGCAATGCGCTGTTTTTGCCCGCCGGACAATTTTACCCCGCGCTCTCCTACATGCGTCTGGTAGGCCTGCGGCATTTCCATAATGTCATCGTGTATCCGTGCGGTAAGAGCCGCAGATTTTACTTCATTAAAAGAAGCATTCGGATTTGCAAATGCAATATTTTCTTCAATAGTTCCGTTAAATAAAAATGTATCCTGCATTACAACCGAAATATTTTGACGCAGGCTTTCCAGCGTTATGCTGCGAAGGTCTTTGCCGTCCAGGTACACACAGCCGCTTGAGGGATCGTAAAACCTTGAAATAAGCTGGCTTAGCGTAGTCTTCCCCACTCCGGTAGCCCCGACAAAAGCAGCCATTTTTCCAGGGGCTATGTCGAAGGACACATCGTCTAACACAGGCACTCCTTCCATGTAAGAAAAACTTACATTTTCAAAAGTAATTCGTCCCATAACCTTTCCGATAGGCTGAGCGGAACTGTTGTCGGTAATATTTTGCGGTGCATCCAAAATTTCAACGACCCGTTCAGCCCCGGCCAGGGCCTGTTGCGCAGATTCCAGCAATTGCGCAATTCCGGTAATTGGCGCATAAAACAATGTTAGGTACAGAAGAAACCCTACCACGTCAGAAACAGAAAGCTGATTGTAGTATGCAAGCCACCCTCCGAAACCAACAACAATTACGCTTCCCAGCGAAGTTAAAAATTCCACGCCGGGATGAAAAATTGCGCTTAATTTCAGGGCCCTAAGCATGTTATGCGTAAATTCCTTTCCCTTGTGCAATACCTTATCTGAAGCTGAACGCTGCCGGCCAAAGGCCTGTATCTCCTGTATGCCGGATAAGTTATCCTGCAGTTGAGCAGATAACTCCCCCTGCGATTTTTGCGTTTTTCTAAAATTCGGCCTGACCTTTCTGCTGAAAAACCAGCCGGACAGCAAAATTAATGGAACGGGAATGCAGGTAATAAGGGCAAGCCGCATATTCATACTGAAAAGAATGGCCGTAACCCCGGCAAGCGTAACAATATTGGTAATAACATCCGGGGTTATGTGAGCATAAAGCAGTTCAAATGTAGCCGCATCATTCATAACCCGGCTTAACAGTTCNCCGGTTTGTTTGTCATGGAAATAATCCATAGAAAACGACTGTATTGCGTTATATGCTTTTATGCGCAGTTCAAGCACCAAACGCCACGCAGCCCGGTGGGAACAATAGCTGCTTAAAAACCTGAACAGTATGCGCATTAAATACAGCCCCAGCAAAGTTCCTGCAAGCCATGCAATGTCATTTAGGCTCTCCTGTGTCATCCCTTCGGCGACAATTCCGGTCATTTTTGCCATAATTCTTGGAGCGGCAAGATTTACCGCAGTAAGGGACAAGGTGCCGAAAATTGCCAATATAAACCACCAGCGGTACCGTAAAGCTTCTTTTGCCAGCCGCAATAATATTTTCACCGTTACATTATTGCATATTATGACTTTTAAATCAAACTTCATATAATTATTCAGCCGTGGTAGCCTACTTCTCGCACACAAGTAACTGAATAGTTACAGCGTTCTAGGTTAACGACGTTATGCCAGCCCGAATAAGGGCTTGCGTAGCAATACCAGGGCTGACAGAATGTTTTTGGAGGGAAGCGTTGGAATGAAGCGTAGTGGAATGACCAAGCCGACAGGAACCCCCGTAGCCGACTGAACGGTCGACAGAGCGTATACCGTTTGTTATATGCCGGTTTGCTTTTTTCAATCTCTTAATATTTTTCATTTTAAAACATAAAATTTACTATTAATTGTTGTTGTCAATTATTTACTAAATCTATTTTGTAACTTAGTTAATATAGGATTCACCTACTAAATAATATTAACTTATGTTTTAGAATCATTAAAATTATATCAACTATACATTAAATCATTAATATCTTGCAAAACTTCTATTACTCGTTTGTCATCTTCAGCAAATAATTCCTTATTTATTTCAAGTGATTTAGTTAAATACTCTAATGCCTTTTCTGTATCTTTTAATTCTTTGTACACCAACCCAATGTATAAAAGAGATAAAGAAATATCATAATTATTGTCTTTATATAATTTCTTTCGTAACTCAAGCGCTATTGTATGATATTCCAATGATTCTTGATATTTTTTTAATTTATAACAAACTGCTCCCACGCTGTAATAAGAAGCAGCAGTATTTATATGTTCATCTCCAAATATTTTTTTTCGGATTTCCAGTCCCTTTTCCGCATTTTCTAAAGATCTATCATATTCTTTTAAAGAAAAGTGTAGTCCTCCAATTTCGGTATATGCAAAAGCAACTGCTTCATGCTCTTCACCAAACACTTCCTTTTCCATTGAAATAACCTGATAATAAATCTCTAATTGTTTCTTCTTAGAAGAACATTTTTTATATATATTCAGGGCCTTCCAAAAATAATCCAGCGCCTGTCTATATTCATTATTATCTCTATAAACATAACCCATGTTAGAATAAGAAGAAGCCAGGTCTTTATGTTCTTCACCCAATATTTTTAATCTTATAGCAATTGCTTTATTATGGTTTTCTATTGCTTTTTCTCTTTCACCTAAAAAATTATAAACAACTGCAACATTATTGTATTGTGTCGCAACATCTTCGTGTTCTTCGCCTTGTACTTTAATTCTTATTTCTAATCCTTTTTTATAATACTCCAATCTTTTTTCATTATTACCTAATGATTTATAAACTAATCCTATTGCATAATATGTTTTGGCAACCTGTATGCTATTTTCATCATAGAGTTTTATCTCCATTTCCAATTTATTTTCAAGTAATTCTAAATGCTCATTATCATCACTTTCTGCATCATTTTTATACTCTTCAATTATTTTATTTAACAATGTCAATGATTTTTCAAAATATTCATTCGCCTTTTCTAAATTACTAATTTTCCAATAAATATTTGCAATATATTTATATGTATAGGTATTGTCATTATTATCTTCGTTTTCTATAGTGTAATCAATATCTACGTTTTTACTTTGTATATCGATAATGAAATTTATTTTGTTATTTTTATAATAAATATCGACAATATTTAACCTGTCTTGA
>WRNF01000369.1 GCA_009776715.1 Treponema sp.
TTCCTAGAAATCTATATTCCTCTGTGTAAATCTGTGGAAATCCGTGTAAATCCGTGGCCTTTTAACTACAGCTTCAAAAGTTACCTTGTAGATAGTTCGCAGTGGATGCTGCGCGGAGGCTTGTCTCTAACTTCATTTGGCCTCTCGCTAAGGCATATAAACAATAGCCACGGTACCTCAACCGAGCCTGACCACTGCAAGTGGTTCAGGCGAAGGTTCCCCTCTTGATTTTCACGGATTAAATGGATTTCCACGGATTTTAAGAATTAAAATTTAAAAATAATCCGTGATAATCCGTGTAAATCCGTGGCTTTTTAACTATAGCTTCGAAAGTTACCAAAGAGTTGGTTCGCAGTGTAGCGGCTTGCTTGCACTGGCAGGTGTTAAAAATTGCCGCTAACGTTCTATTTAACTAACCACACGGTTTTTCCAGATAAAGCCGCGGCCAGACACTGTGCGGTAAAATGACCACAGCACCATAATAAGAAGATTTACATACATAACGGGCCATGCAAAGGCGTTAAGCCAGGATATGCGGCGCCCCAGAAAAATAACCAGCCATGTAAGGGTATACATGACGTGGACAATAATCAAAGGGAATAAATACGGGTTTTCAGGCAAACCAAAAAGAGGCAATGCTAATGATGCAAGAAGGATTGGAAAGGGTAGGCAGAAAAAACAAAAAATAGTCAATGCAATTAGGATAAGCAGCACAGGGTTTTTTCCAAGAAAATCATAAATATTTTTGCCAATGCCCTGAATTGCAGACTGCCAGCCGGTGTACATTCTGCATTTAACCTGTTGGGAAATATCAAGAAATTCGGTATTATAGCCCTTTTTTTTAATATTCCGCGCCAAAAAAACATCTTCACTGGTTTTGTTTTTCACCGCGGAAAAACCGCCGGTGTTTAAAAAAACATCTTTTTTTACCGCAATGTATTGGCCTACGGCAAGCGAAAAATACCCAAGCTTTACAATTTTATTAAGAAACATAGGTATAAGAAAACCGGTTAGAAAAAAAATAAGCGGCACGGTAATGCGTTCGCCTGCGCTTTTTAAGATCTGACCTGCATAACCGGATACCAGATCGGCATTGGCATTCTGCATGTTGCTTACCGCCCATGAGATGCCGGTAGGGCTGTGAAAGGTATCCGCATCGGTGAAAAGGAGAATTTCCCCCCGCGAATGGGAAACAAGCTGTTCTAAGGCAAAGGTCTTGCCGTACCACTCAGGCGGAAGGGGTTTCCCTTTGTATGCCCTTACACGATTGTTATGAGAGGCGATTTTAGAAATTATTTCATAAGTTGAGTCTTCGGAATTATCGTCAATAATTAAAATCTCATAGTTCAGGTAATCCTGATTTAAAAGAGAGGCTGCGCATTTTTCGATAGAATTTTCTTCATTGCGGGCAGGGATCAGCACAGAAACCATTGGGCCGTTTTTAACTGAAGGCAGGGTTGTCCGAATTTTCATTCCTAAAATATTTATAGAAGCCATTATAAAAAAATAGCTCGTTACAATAATCATTCCATAAAAGTAAATGTCAAATATCATAATAAAAAATTACGGCATCTCTACATTTCTTTCATTATGAGGAGATCTAAGCTGGGCAATGGCGCGGTTCCGCCATTCGCCTGCCGCCGAAAAGGTAGAAAGAAAATTCCATATTTCTCTGGCCGATGCTGTATTGCCGTTTCCGTATAAACTGGCGCCAAGATAATAAGCGGTTTTAAAATATTCATTTTTGGCAGCATAATCGGAAAGCAAGGGGCTGCGGTTTATTTCTGCAATGAGCGCATCATGCCTGGTATACGTAAAGTCGAAACGCTGCAATGTAAGTTCTTCAATAATTACAGTGTTTTGTATAAGGAAAGCAAACATTAAATGTTCCTGAGCACGGGGCCTGCCGGAAAGACAATAATAAAACCCCAATAAACGGTGCGCTTCGGCGCTTTCGTCATTTTTATACCGGTATTGCGTAATAAACTGATTAATGCCGTTATTTATTAGGGTGCGGTTCATTGCCTGTAAAATAAAAGGAACCTCATTATTATTTACCTTTTCCGCAATGCTTGACCACAAGCGGTCTTTTTTAAGAATGGCTAGAAGGGTTCGTTCCATTTCATTGTATTCTTGCCTGGTTCTGCGAATTTCCGCAATTTTGTACAATAATTCTGTCTCCATGTCCGGTGCATCGCCTGAATTGTTTAGCGCAAGGGCTTTTTGAAATTGCCTTAACGCTAAATCCAATTCGCCTTCAATAAGGTACACATCGCCTAAGCAGCGTTCCGCTTCAGGGAATTCTTTTAAGCTGCCTAATGCGGCAAGAGCGGCTTTTGCGGAATTGTTAAATTTTTCTTTGGGGATGCGGTAATACAGTTCTTCGAGCGCATCGGCTGCGCCTGCATAATGGCGTTCCTGAATAAAACGTTCAACCCAGTCAAGGGCATCGCCCATGCGGCGTACTTCGCTGATTGAAAGCAGATCGATTAAATCCTTTTCAAGACGCTCAAAAAACAAGAATTTTTGCCTTTTTGCATCTTCAAATGCATTAAAAGCACCGCTGTAATCGCCCTGCCTGAACATAAGTTTACCGCGTTCAAAGACATGCCAAAAATCACGGGGATTTGGGCCTTGCTGGGCAAAAACTACTAAAGGCCTTATCTGCAAAAACAATAACAGAAAAACAAAGCTTATGAGCATTTTGTTTTTGTTTTTTAACATCTTAGTTACACTCCAATTCTTTTGCAAATTCTTCGTCTGCATCCTCGATGGAAACAGTCTTTACTGCTTTACCGTTTCGGAAAATAATCGCCTTTTTTCCCGTTCCGGTAATGCCTAAATCCGCATGGCGGGCTTCTTCCGGCCCGTTTACCTCGCAGCCCATAACGGCAATGCGCATTTTTCTGTCCAAAGCGTACAGGCGCGGCAGCCATCGGGCTAAAAACCCGTGGGTGTCAAAACTATGCCTGCCGCAGCGCGGGCAGGAAATTATGCTTACCCCGCCCTGTTCCAACCTTTTTGACACTGCCGCATTTCCCTTAATAACTGCTATTTCCGCAGCAGCGCCGCAAATTTCCTTTGCCGCAATAAGCTCGCTTTCCATGCTGTCGCTTAGGGAAATCCGTATGGTGTCCCCTATTCCTTCAGA
>WRNF01000370.1 GCA_009776715.1 Treponema sp.
CCGTGCGCCTGCCTGCAATGTCTGCCGACAAGCAGTCAGGCATGCTTGCAGGCTTAGGGTATTCATTTTCTGTTTTGCAGTAAATTTACAAGAGCCCATATATAAATGCTTTTCAAAACAAAGTTTTGAAAAGCTACCTCTTTCCCTTTAACCCGCGATGCAACTTTGCAGTAATAGCAGAAAAATATGCCCGAATATGCCTTTGGGGAGCTGCAACAAGCCTTGCAAGGGCGCACGGCGCTAACCGATAAAAAATATTTATTTTGAAACATGAATAAAACCAAACAGAGCCAATAAATT
This sequence comes from Treponema sp., assembly GCA_009776715.1. The sequence continues at coordinate 301 of WRNF01000370.1, forward strand.
CCTTAGCGTCCGTCTAGCCCGCGGCAAGGTTTGTTGCAGTCCTGCAAAAATTTATTAATGGCATATTTTTCTGTTTTTGCAGTAAATTTGCAAGAGCCCATATATAAATGCTTTTCAAAACAAAGTTTTGAAAAGCTACCTCTTCCCTTTTAACCCGCGATGCAACTTTGCAGTAATAGCAGAAAAATATGCCCGAATATGCCTTTGGGGAGCTGCAACAAGCCTTGCAAGGGCGCACGGCGCTAACCGATAAAAAATATTTATTTTGAAACATGAATAAAACCAAACAGAGCCAATAAATTCCTTAGCGTCCGTCTAGCCCGCGGCAAGGTTTGTTGCAGTCCTGCAAAAATTTATTAATGGCATATTTTTCTGTTTTTGCAGTAAATTTACAAGAGCCTAATTAAACATTTGCAAAATTTTCTCTTGTTGAAAATCCAGTTCATTTTTAGGAATTTTTTCCAACAGATACTTGATTGATTGCCCGCCGATAATTTTTCCGTTTTGGATGTACATCCAGTCGGTTATGAAATCTGTAAAAAAAACCACTTTGCTGCCTTTACTTATTCCGGAAATTTTTTGCGGCGTATTTGCAACAATACCGTAATAATCGCCGTTTTCATAACTAATATTGCTAAGCCAAAGCTGTTCTGTCCTTATGCTGCTGTCCGGCTCCGCTAAAAAAGGATACTTAACAAAAAAATTATTTTTTTCAGAAGCTGCCCTGTTCAAATTTCTAAAAAATGAAGTAAGCGTACCGCGTGAATTTTCTTCAATTTGAAGGATTGTTGGATCAAATCTATTCTCCCTTATTGTTGATGCCTCAATCTGTCTTTTGGACACATTGTCTTGTGCCTGTTTATCACAGGATGAAAAAAGAAGCATCAGTATTAATAAAAAAGGCATACTGTATTATTGCATATTTTTTATAACTTGACAATTTGCCTGAACATATTTATAATTTAAATGAGGTTATTATGAATGTATCAAAAGTTTTTTTTACCAATATGAGAACCAAAATTGATGAAAGCCTGTTGGTAAAAATGGATCGGCTTATAAAAAAAGCCGGTATTGGCAATATTGATTTTAAGAATAAATATGTTGCAATAAAGGTTCATTTTGGCGAACCAGGGAACCTGTCGTTTTTACGGCCTAATTTTGCCAAAGCAGCGGTGGACCGGATAAAGTCATTAGGCGGAATGCCTTTTTTAACCGACTGCAACACCCTGTATGTCGGGCGGCGGAACCAGGGTTTAGCCCATCTGGATGCGGCGGCAGAGAACGGTTTTTCGCCTGCCTCAACCGGATGTCACAATGTTATCGCCGATGGAATTCGCGGCACCGATGATGTTGATGTTCCGGTTAAGGGTGGAAAATATTGCAAAAAAGCCCATATCGGCAAAGCAATAATGGATGCGGACATTGTCGTATCATTAAACCATTTTAAGGGGCATGAAGGGACAGGTTTTGGAGGTGCATTAAAAAACATCGGCATGGGATCCGGAAGCAGGGCGGGTAAAATGGCAATGCACAATGAAGGGAAACCGCAGGTTGAAAGCAGTATTTGCATAGGATGCAGGATTTGCGAACGGTTTTGCGCGCATAACGCAATTGCCTTTATTGACGGAAAAGCATCTATCTGCCAGGATGCGTGTGTTGGCTGCGGAAGGTGCATTGGCGCATGCAGCAAAAATGCCATTGGCAGCAGTTGGAACAGCAGCGGAGAAGCTTTAAGCTGCAAAATTGCTGAATATGCAAAAGCAGTTCTGGACGGGCGGGAAAATTTTCATATAAATATTGTTAATCAGGTTTCGCCTTTTTGCGACTGCCACATGAATAACGATGCAGCAATAATTCCCGACATTGGCATTTTTGCAAGTTTTGATCCGGTGGCTCTTGACAAGGCCTGCATTGATGCAGTAAACGCCATGCAAAAACTGCCTAACAGCATTCTCTCTGAATGTAAATCCGTCTATAAAGATTCCAAAGGCAATGAAGATCATTTTACCAATATACATCCTTATACCGATTGGAAAATTCACATAACTTATGCGGAAAAAATCGGTTTAGGAACAACAAATTATGAGCTGATAACGGTAAAATAAGCTTCTTGTTTGGAACCACAGGGTACTGTATCCACATTAAGATGACGGACAGTAAAATAATTCCTCTTTTCTCTTTTTTCTTTCCCTTAATATGCCGATATTATTATCATGAAAAGAATAAATATGCAAATAATTGCCGTTTTAATTACAATGCTGTGCATTTCTCAATTTGCTGCAGCTCAATCATTTTCTGCTACAGAAAATCTTGCGCAGGAAGGCCTTGCTTCGTGGTACGGCCCTGGATTTGAAGGCAGGCCGACAGCATCGGGGGAATTATTCGATTCTTCGCAGTTTACTGCTGCCCATCCTTCTTTGCCTTTTGGCACATTTTTGCTTGTTACCAACAAAGACAACAACCGCCAGGTAGCAGTAAGAGTAAACGACAGGGGACCCTTTGTTCCAGAAAGGATAATTGATGTTTCCCGGGCAGCGGCTGAACAGCTTGATATGACTTCCAGGGGAGTAGCTTATGTCTCTATTGAGGTAATACGCTTAGGTCATCCCTTATATCCGGAAAGAATAATGCCGCCGAACTTTCTTCAAGAAAAGCCGCCATCTGTTAGTTCTACCATTACAACAACGCCTCCACCCCCGCCGCCTATCCTTTCCCTGGATAGATCAGGCATACCAACATCTGTAATTACAACAACGCCCCCGCCGCCGGTTGTGGTAACAGAGACTTATGTTCCCGAAAAACCAATCACTATAATTATTTATCCGCCAAATACGCAGCAGGGAGAACC
>WRNF01000371.1 GCA_009776715.1 Treponema sp.
TCTAAATTCATACTATTTTAAGGAGTAAATATGACAATCAAAAGAGCTTCACTACTTGTAAATTCTCTTACGGTTCTCGCTATTGCCCTTACAATCGCGTTGCTTTTTTTTCTGGCTATACGAATTATGGAAGTAAACGAGGCGGGAAATAATCGGTTTTATACCAATATACTTGTTAATGAACTTCGCAAGAGTTCCGAAGATTTGACCAGTATGGTACGGGAATATGCCGTAACAGGAGAACCTGCTGCGGAAGCTGCTTACAAAAGGGTACTGGCAGTGCGCGGCGGTCTGGAACCCAGGCCGGCAGATGCTAATGTGGCTCCCGGACAGCGGCGGGTTTTACTGGAATTGCTAAGGGAATACGGTATCACTGATGCGGAATATGCTTTGGTCGAGCAAGCCAACGTGCTTTCGGATGACCTGGTTGCCCTGGAAATTAAGGCCATGAATGCCGTTAAGGGAATTTTCATGGATACTAAAGGCGAATACACTATTCACGGAGAGCCGGACAGGGAACTGGCGATTAGCCTGGTGTTCAGCGATGCCTATTACAATGATGTCAGAAAAATAATGGCCCCTATGGATCAATTCCAGGCCAGTGTGTATGAACGAACCCAGAAAAGCATGAACGAAGCTTCCGCCCATCAAAGAACCGCTCTACTTGTATCAATTACCGCCCTTGCAATAGTTTTATTGCTCGCAGTTTTTAATATGGTGTATAACACAATTTTTATTGTTCGTCCGTTAATTGCTGTTACCCAGACGCTTCAAACGGTTGATGAAGACGGCATAATGCATCTTGGCAAGCGAATTAACATTAAGGCCAAGAATGAAACCGGTATAGTGGCAGTATTTTTTAACAAAACTTTTGAAAGTATTGAAAAACTTGTTAATAGAATAAAAAAAGAATCGGCAGATTTGTCTCAAATAGGCACAGACCTTTCCCATGACATGACCGAAACTTCCGCGACGATGAACCAGATTACCGCTAACATCCAAAGCATAAAAACACAGATGATCAATCAAAGTTCCAGTGTTACCGAGACCAATTCGACTATGGAACAAATCACCTTGAATATCAACAAACTGAACGATCATGTGGAAAAGCAGGCTGACAGCGTGGCCCGGTCATCATCGGCCATAGAAGAAATGCTTGCCAATATTCATTCTGTAACGCAGACCCTTGTTAAAAACAGCGAGAATGTGGATGGGCTAACCATGGCATCAGAAGTGGGCCGTACGGGGCTGCAGGAAGTTGCATCAGATATTCAGGAAATCTCCAAGGAATCCGAGGGCCTTTTGGAAATTAATGCAGTGATGGAAAACATTGCCAGTCAGACAAACCTTCTTTCGATGAATGCCGCCATAGAAGCGGCCCATGCTGGAGAGTCCGGCAAGGGTTTTGCGGTGGTTGCCGATGAAATCCGTAAACTTGCAGAGAGTTCCGGCGAACAGTCCAAAACAATCGGAATGGTATTAAAAAAGATAAAAAGTTCCATCGACAAAATTACCCAATCNACGGACAAGGTACTCAAAAAATTCGAGGCCATTGATTCCAGTGTCAANACCGTGGCGGAACAGGAAGAAAATATCCGGGATGCAATGGAAGAGCAAAGGCAGGGCAGCAAGCAGATTTTGGAATCCATAAGCCGTGTAAACGAAACAACACAAGTGGTAAAGAGCATGTCATTGGAAATGCTCGGAAGCGCCAAAGAAGTGGTCCGCGAAGCTGAAAATCTGGAGAAAGCAACCCAGGAAATAACCGGAGGCGTAAACGAAATGGCTTTTGGAGCTAATCAGGTTAACACGGCCATTAATAATGCCAATAAATTAAGCGGCAAAAATCAAGAGTTCATTGATGTATTGCTCAAAGAAGTATCGCTGTTTAAGGCAGAGGAATAATTTATAACATCTCCGATTTAATAATAAGCACAGAGAACATCTGCCTGCCTGCTTGTCCGCACAGGCGGGCGCAGGCAGGCGGTAAAATATTAAAGCGATCTATTATTTCACACAAGTTACCTTATAGATGGTTCTCAGCTTCCGTGTTTAAGTATACGTAGATATATGTGGTATTTTCCTTCTTTTGTTCGTGGCAGTTTGTGTGGTTCGTGGTTAAATTTTTAACATCTTTTTGCCGCAGTGCAGTTATTGCATAAATAAACCATTTCTTATATACTAAAATTATGTTTTTGTCTGTTAATTTTCCTTCATGGCTTAAACCGGAAATTATTCCCGGCACCCCCTTCAGGTGGTATGGATTAATGTATATTCTTGCGTTTGGCACGGCATATTTTCTGTACCGCCGCCAGGTAAGGGAGCGAAAATTTCCTATGAGCAAGGATCAACTGTATTCACTGTTTTTCTGGGGAATACTGGGGCTGCTTTTGGGCGCAAGAATTTTTTCTACTCTTTTTTATGAAACCAGTAATTATTACCGAACCCAGCCCTGGCTTATTTTTTGGCCTTTCAGGGACGGAAAATTTGTTGGNCTTCAGGGAATGAGCTACCACGGCGGCGCNCTTGGAGGNTTTCTTGGCATATTGCTTTTTGCAAAAATGAAAAAATTTAGTTTTAGGGAAATAGGCGATATGTTTGCCGCAGCNATACCTCTTGGTTATACTTTTGGACGGCTGGGGAATTTTATCAATGCGGAATTGTACGGCAGGGTAACGACAGGCCCGCTGGGAATGATATTTCCGGAAGAAACAACAAGGCATTTATCGGCAAAAATAGCATGGGTAAAAGAAGCTGCAGAACAAGCAGGAATTGCCATTACGGAAGGCATGGAAACGGTAAATCTGCCGCGGTATCCGTCTCAGCTTTTTGAAATGTTGTTTGAGGGAATAGTATTATGGGGGTTAATTTGGTTTTTCCGCAACCGCAAACCTTTCAAAGGCTTTCTTATTGGATTGTACTTTTTAGGCTATGGCTTTGTCCGTTTCATTATAGAATATTTCCGTGAACCCGATGCAGACCTGGGCTACATTTTTGAATTTGTTAAGACAGATATTCCCATTGAACTGGGCCACCCGATTTTTAGTTTTTCCGCCGGCCAAATTTTTTGTTTTTTAATGATTGTTTTTGGCATTGCATGGATTTTTGTCTGCTCACGGCTGCCGGCTCGCGAAC
>WRNF01000372.1 GCA_009776715.1 Treponema sp.
CAAGTTATATTGTCAACAAGCCCGCTGAGGATGTTGGGGATGTCCGCCTCTGCGCGTTTTGTTGACCATGCATTTTTTCCGCCTGCCCGCCGCTGNAAAAATTCGTTTATCAGTTGCATATCAATTTTTTCGCCCGCGGGCAAGCCGTCAATTACAACGCCAAGCCCCTTCGAATGGGATTGGCCGAAAAGCTGCACTTTAATTTTATTTCCCGTCATTGATGACATAAACATTGCCTCCCAGCGCCCTAAAATGTTCAAAAAAAGAAGGATACGATTTATTCACCGCTTCGGCTCCGCGGATAGTAACGGGATTTTTGCAGATGCAAGACGCTGTTGCCGCTGCCATGACAATCCGGTGGTCGCCGGCGCTGTCAACAATGCCCCCGTCGAGCTGCTCTTTTCCGCGGATAATCAAGCCGTCTTCGGCAATGCGGATATCCGCTCCCAGGCGGGAAAGCAGATCGAAAACGCTTTGCAGCCGGTCGCTTTCCTTGAGCCGCAGGCGCTGCGCGTTAAATATCCTCGTTTCGCCGGCGGCTGCCGAAGCGGTGACTGCAAGAGCCGGAACCAGATCGGGAATCTGCGCCGCATCGATGCTTATGCCGCGCAGCTTTCCGCCCGTTACGGTATACGCATTGACATTGGCTCCAAATTGCCGCAGAATGTCAATTACCGCGCGGTCGCCCTGCGCGGATTCGGAGGAAAGGCCGGTAAGCGTAATTTTGCCTCCCAATGCGCCCATGCACAAAAAAAAGGCCGCATTCGACCAGTCCCCTTCGGTAACTGTTTCCCCCGGCGATTGGTAACGCTGCTTTCCTTTTATTTCAAAACCAGATTCGCATTTGTTAATTGTTATCCCAAAAAGCCTTTGGGTTTCAATGGTCATATTCACATAGTCCGCAGACTCAAGCGGAGAGCTTAGTTCAATGCTGCTGTCCGCATCAAGCAGGGGCAGGGTAAAGAGCAGGCCGGAAATGTACTGGGAAGAAATATTGCCCGCAATGGCAAATTTTCCCGGCTGAATTTTTCCTTTGCCGGCCAACGGCAGCGCCTCGCTGTCAAAACTGCATCCGGCGGCGGCAAGCGTTTTGCATAAGGGGGCAAAAGGACGGCCGGGCAGCCTTCCGGAACCGGTCATGGAGAAGNGGTTAAAAAGATGAGCTGCCAGCGGAAGAAGGAAACGTGCGGTTGCCCCGCTTTCGCCGCAATCGAATAAAGGCGCGGAATCTTTTTCCGGATTGATAAAAGGTTCAACAAACAATGCTCCGGGAGAGCTTTCAATGGAACAGCCCATTGTTGTAAGGCAGCGGATTGTCGCGCAAATGTCATCGGACAAACTGTTAAGCATTATGCGAGTCGGCTTATCGGAAAGGCCTGCACAAACAAGCAGGCGNTGCGCATAAGATTTGGAAGAAACCGCTTCCAGGGTGCCGGAAAGCCGCGCAGGGGTAATTTGTATGTCCATAACTTATTATAAAATAACATAAAAAGCGGAATTAATATACTATCAAAGAATGTCTGCACAACACTTCAGGCAAGCAGCGGTAAAAAGAGAGAAATGTCTCTGTAAATACTAAATAAGAGGCTTTAAAATCCGATAATTATAACAGGTGTGTATTTTATACAAACCGAATTTCTCCTTTGGCAGGACAAAATGATTAGAGGATTGTACACCGCAGCCAGCGGAATGAGGGCGCAGCAATGGCGGCTTGACGCAGTTGCCAACAATCTGGCAAATGTTGCCACAGACGGCTACAAAAAGGATGTAGCGGCTTTTAAGGCTTTCCCGGAAATGCTCATCAGGCGGACGGGAGACGAAGGTGTCTACAAACACCCCTTTGGATCGGCGGATTTGTCTCCAATTATCGGGAAAATGGGCACGGGAGTCGAATTAAACGAGCTGTACACCGATTTTATGCAGGGAGCGCCCAAAGAAACATCAAGCGATTTTGATTTTTGCCTGGACGGAAGCGGTTTTTTCTGCGTTTCCACTCCCTGGGGCGAACGCTTTACCCGCAACGGCTCTTTCCAGTTGGGCAAAGAAGGCTATCTGGAAACCAAAGAAGGGTATCCCGTATTGGGCGAAAACGGCCCCATCATGATAAAAGCCAACAATTTTCAGGTTGACAAGGACGGCAGAATATGGATCAATGCCGCCATCCCCAATGACCCCGATGTGCTGGTCAGCCGGGAAGGCAATACATGGGAAGAACCTGCCCTGCTTGACGTTATTAAACTGGTTGAATTCGATCTTGACCGCTATCTGCAAAAACAAGGTTCCAGCCTGTACCGCGAAACCGACACTTCCGGTCCTGCAACGGTAATTCCGCAGGGCAGCCGGCCTGGGGTGTTCCAGGGTTTTATCGAGGCAGGAAATGTTGACCCAGTGATTGAAATGGTGCAGATGATCGAGATTAACCGGTCTTACGAAGCAAATCAAAAGATAATTCAAACCGAAGATGCGGCCTTGGGCACGCTTATAAATCAGGTAGCCAAATTCGGCTAATTTATTGAAAGGAAATTTATAGAAGGGTAAATGTATGGTAAGAAGTTTATGGACCGGCGCTTCCGGAATGATTGGCCAGCAGGCAAATATTGACACTATTTCCAATAACCTTGCAAATGTGAATACGCATGGTTATAAAAAACAAAGAGCGGATTTTGAAGATTTAATATACCAGACCGTCAAGGTTGCAGGCACCCCCGCTACCGAAGACACTGTGGTTCCCGTGGGAATACAGATGGGCCACGGCGTAAAACTTGCGGACACCCAGCGGGTATTTACCCAGGGCAGCCTGCAAGCCACCGAAGTTTCCACCGACATGGCCATTGCCGGCGATGGTTTTTTCCGCATACAGATGTACGACGGCTCATGGGCATATACGCGTAACGGCAATTTTAAGGTTGATTCCGACGGCCGCATGGTAACAAGCAACGGTTACTGGCTGCTGCCGGACATTATCATGCCGGAAGGCTTTCTCCCCGATTCAATCACCGTCTCGCAGGACGGGCGCGTAATGGTCAAGGTTCCGGCAATAGACCCTAACGAGCCGATAGATGTCGGGCGCATCGAACTGTACCGTTTTCCCAATCCGGTGGGCCTAAGCAC
>WRNF01000373.1 GCA_009776715.1 Treponema sp.
ATTTAAAAATAATCCGTGTAAATCTGTGTAAATCTGTGCTAATCCGTGTTATTTTGAATATTCGGTACAAGTTACCAAAGAGATGGTTCGCAGCGGCGCGGCGCGGTTGCTTGTCTATAACTTCATTTGGCATCTCGCTAAGGCATATATGCAATAGCCACGGATTTTCACGGATTAAAAGGATTTTCACGGATTTTTAATTAATTCTGATTAATCAGTGTAAATCCGTGGAAAATCTGTGCTAATCCGTGTTATTTTGAATATTCGGCACAAGTTACCAAAGAGTTGGTTCGCAGCGGGGGTTTGTTACAGCATTTTTAAGACCGATTGATCGTAATCCTCTGGCGGAATATACCCTAAAAGCTGTATGCATGTTGCTGCAATGGAACTAATTCCCAAGCCTTTCATAAGGCCGCCTTCCTGAAGGCCGCCTTCTTGAGTGCCGCCTTCGTCTGCATTGGAATATTCACCCTTCCATTCAGGGTCGTAGATAATGCAGGGTACAGGGTTAAGGCTGTGGGCGGTTTTAGGCTTGGGAGTGCCGTCGCTTTTAAAAGAAACCGCACCGGTTTTGTCATGCTCAAACATGTCATCGCTGTTGCCGTGGTCTGCGGTAATAAGCATTACCGCGCCTGCCTCGTCAACGGCTTTTGCGATTCTGCCAAGTTGAAGGTCCATCGCTTCCATTGAGCAGACCACTGCCTGGTACACTCCAGTATGACCGACCATGTCGCCGTTGGGAAAATTTAAGCGGATAAAGTCATATTTGCCCGACCCTATTGCCTCGATAACCTCATCGGCAATTTCAGCGCACTTCATCCAGGGACGCTGTTCGTAGGGAAGTATGTCGCTTTTTATTTCAACATAATTTTCCAGCGTCTCACTGAATTTACCGGTACGGTTGCCGTTAAAAAAATAGGTAACATGGCCGAATTTTTGCGTTTCGGAAATGGCCAGGGTCCGCACTCCGCTTGCAGCCAGATATTCGCCCATGGTACGGTCAATTGCAGGCGGGCTTACAAGGTAGCGGCGGGGAACATGAAGGTCGCCGTCGTATTCCATCATTCCCGCATAACAGACATTTGGGCGGCGCCTGCGGTCAAATTTTTCAAAAGCATCTTCTTCAAAAGCGGCGGTTATTTCCAGCGCCCTGTCTCCCCGGAAATTAAAGTACACCACCGAATCGCCATCCTCTATCGTGCCGATTGGCTTTCCGTCTTCGGCAATCACAAATTCTTTTAAATCCTGATCGATAATGCCGGGGATTTCCCTGCGGTATGTTTCTACCGCTTCACGGGCCGTGCTGAATTGCCGGGCATCGCCTAACACATGGGTGTGCCAGCCCCGCTCAACCATTGACCAATCGGCNCCGTAACGGTCCATNGTAATCCACATGCGCCCGCCGCCGGAACCGATTTTTGCATCAAAGCCGCCGCTGCTCTGTTCTTTCAAAAATGCTTCAAAAGGATCAATGTATTCCAGGGCGCTTGTTTCCCCCACATCCCTTCCGTCAAAGAGAACGTGTACCCTGACCCGCTTAACGCCTTCGGACTTTGCCTGCCGGATCATTGCTTTAAGGTGATCCATATGGCTGTGCACATTTCCGTCAGAAAATAAGCCGATAAAGTGCAATGCAGGAACATGGCCGGCATCAACTGGTTTTTTTACATTGGCAACAATTTCCTTCCATGCAGTGCCTTCAAACATTGCCTCTGAATCAATGGCTTTTGAAACAAGGGCCGCCCCCTGCTTAAACACCCGTCCGCAGCCCATTGCATTGTGCCCAACCTCGCTGTTTCCCATGTCTTCGTCAGAGGGCAGCCCGACCGCTGTTCCATGGGCTTTAAGTTTTGTGTGAGGGCTTTTTGCTTTAATTGCCGTTAGGTGATACATTTTTGAATCGGCTACGGCATCGCCTTCTGCGTATTTTCCGTAGCCTACGCCGTCCATAATCACCAATACCACCGGCCCCCTGCGGCCCTTCCACGAGGGATTTTTTTCCAGTGCTTTCATTGTTTTGCCTTTATTTCGGAAATTGAACGCGTGTTCCGAATGTAACGCCGTATTTATCTTTAAAATTATAAAAAGCAGTTAAATCCAGCCTGACCACAGCAATATTGAATGAAAGACCGCCATACATACGGAAACTCCATTTGTTTAATTTTACTTCATCAGAAAAACCTTTAAGATCGAGATTATCTATTCCGAATTTTTTAAACATTTCTTTTGCCGTATCAATATTGCCGTTAATGCCATTGCCGTCTGTAACTTTTGTGTCTACTTTATAACCGGCTTTTGACCATCCGGTGCTTGCGCCAAACCCAAGATAAGGGGTAATAATGGCAATTCTTTTGGATATTTGGGCTTTAAAATCCATTGTTGTCGTTCCCCAATGAATGCCCACTTTCGGCAATGCCACTTCAATGTAATCTGAAGCATTAGGGCCGTAAGCATATTGTATGTTTTGATCTGAATTTTGCGTAAGCCCCCCCGATAAATAGTTTAGGCCCATGCTAAGAGAAATTGCAGGCGCAGGGCCTTTCCCCTTAAGAACAGCAAAGCGAATATCACCGCCGATAAGCACATAATCCAATTTTAACGTTTTTGATTTAATCGGCAGCACGCCGAATTTAAAACCGACATCAAAAGGAATGACATATCCGCCTAACCTGCCTTCAATGGAATAACCGGGAATGGGAAAACCGCCAAAACCGCCGACAAAAGCCGGCAGTTTTAAGGTAAACATGTCAAGCAATTTCTGAAATGTTTTAGAATCCATGAGCGAGAAGCCAAATGAAAAACCGGCCCCAAAACTCGGGAAATCCCCGATGAAGGCATCTGACCAATACAGGCCCATGCTGGAGTTAAATGGCATAGTTTGAGCCAGTTTCCCCGAAAAATCCTTCATTGTATCCTGTAATTGTTTCAAATCAAATTCTGCCTGTGAAAAAGCCGGCATAGCGGCGCAGCATAAAAGAATGATGCAGCAAAGGATAATTTTTCCATAGTTTTTTTTATTCATAATAGTCCTCCAAAATTTTTACAGGAAATACCTGTTCTATATACTTAGATTTTAGCATTTTTTTGATTGAAATTCAAGCGGTT
>WRNF01000374.1 GCA_009776715.1 Treponema sp.
GATAAACGAGGAATTTATTGAAAAGTACATGGAGCCGGTTGCATAAATGCGCTAACAAACTCCAAATGTATGCGTTTTTCTGTTTGCAGTAAATTTGCAAGAGCCTATCGACAAAGTTGGCCTAATAAGCTATTATTAAATATATGCAGGCTTCATTTGTTCAGAAACAGCAATTTGATGTAAAGATGAATCCACAGGTGTACCTGTCCATTAAAATAATGGAACTGCCGCTGGTAGATCTGAGGGAAAAAATTGATGAAGAGCTTGGAAGAAATCCTGCCCTTGAAATATTGAACGATCCCAGCGCAGATTCTTATAATGAGCCTGAACCGCCGCCGACAGACATAGAAGAATATTTTGAGACCAGCTCGGATTCAGGATTTATCCGCAGCGGGCAAAGCGGGAGAGAAGCTTCGGATAATCATCATCAATTTATTGAAGGTGTGCTTACCCGTCCGGAAACACTTCAGCAGCATTTGCTTTGGCAATTACAGCTTGAGCCTATTGATGATGCATTTAGGGCTGTTGCCACAACATTAATTCAAAACCTTGATGACAATGGTTTTCACAAGGAACAGCCGGAAATGCTTTTTAACGAAGGCGAAATACCTTCTTGTTTGCCCCAGGCAATACAATTGGTGCAGTCTTTGGATCCGGTAGGCTGCTGTACTTCCGATTTCCGTGAGTCATTAACTGTACAAATAAAATTACTCTATGACGTTCCCCATTACATGGAATGTTCGCTTGATTGTTTGGAGCTTTTTGAAAAAGGAAAGTTCTCGATGGCAGCAAAAAAAATGAACTGCAAAACAGAGGATGCCCGTTCCTGTTATAGTCTGATAAAAAAACTGTCTCCTTTTCCAGGCAGGCGTTTTGCCACAACTGAAATTCGTTTTGTAATACCTGATATTCAGGTTGTCAGAATTGACGGCAGTTTATCTGTTGTTATTAATAATGAAGTGCTTCCTTCTTTGGGCATAAATCCGTTTTTTAAAAAAATTGACTCAAAAAAACAAAAAAAAGGCAAAGACGCATCATATAATCGTCCAGTTCAGCAGTTTGTCCGCCAGAATGTCAAAGAAGCACGATTTTTTATCCATTCAATTTCCATGCGGAAACAAACTTTAAAAATGGTTGCCTCGGCAATTCTTGAATTTCAGCGCCCGTTTTTTGATTCTGGTCCCCAGCACCTTGTTCCGCTTACGTTAAGCGATATAGCGGAAGAACTTGGAATACACGAGACAACGGTTTCCAGGGCGGCAAACGGAAAATATATGCAGACCGAATGGGGCATTTTTGAAATGCGGTATTTTTTTACCAATTCGATCAGCGGGACTGGTTCGGGCGGATCAAATTTTTCAAAAGGAGGAGTAAAGGCAATAATTACAGAATTGGTTAAAGAAGACAATCAAAGTCTTTCTGATCAGGACATTGTGGGGTTGCTTGAACAGAGAGGAATTTCAATTGCCCGCAGGACTGTCGCTAAATACCGCAAAGAACTGGATTTAGGTTCTTCATATTCCCGCAAGCGGGAATAATTTTTTTCGGAGGATAAAATGAATACAGAAATAAAATCATTGCATTACAATCTAAATGATGATGCAAAAAAGTACCTTAATAAAAAAATTGATCGCATACATAATGCCGAGAACATGATTGTTGATCTTATTATCACTATTAAAAAAGAAAAGGATTTTGAAGCAGACGTTACGGTTAATTTTCGCTGGGGTGTTTCAATACATATTACTGAAAAAGATTTTGACCTTCTGGTAGCCATAGATAAAATGATGGATAAACTGGAACAAAAAATTACAAAAGAAAAAGAAAAGGCAAAAAATAAAAGGCAATAGACAGAGGGCCAGGAAGTAAATAAGGGAACTTCTAAAAACTTCAGTTTTTAGAGGTTCCCATAATTTATTCACAGTGGGGTTTACATTCGCTCGATCATGCCCGTGCAAGCACGGTCGTGATCTCGCTCCATTCGTCAATCAAAGCGATCTACAAATAACGCTGCCTTAATTCATCAAAAGATATTGACTCATTCAAATCCCTTATTTGCACGGTGCCGTTAAGTATTTTAAAGAAAAAACTGCTGATGTTTTCTACAGTTAAATCATCGCTCTTGCTTCCGTCTTCCCTGTTCAAAGAATATGCTTTAAGAATTTGAGATCCAAGACTTGCTGAAATAATTAAAAAATGATTCTCAAAATTTTCCATGTTAATAAGATCGCTTACCAAAACCCTGGATGCAACCGAATAACTGTGAATAAGGATTTTTGCATCCTGATCATCATCCACCAGCACGGTACGCTGGGAGTCTGCTTCTATATCAAGGCATATTTTTCCGCTGTTTGGTTTTTCAATTTCGTTTTTATACAGCGAACCTAAATCAGCAAGAGTAATATTGTAAAATTCAGTGCCTGGCAGGCAGCTCATGGGTTCCACAGAAAAGGCCGTGGGATAAAGCAGAAAATTGGTACTTCCTGCCGATACCTCCGGAGCGTTAAAAGTTCCTGTTATTACATTTTGCACAACAAGTTTTTTTGACGCAAAACAGCCTCCTAAAACAACTGAATTTTCAAGCTGAATTTCATTTGCAAAAATACTTCCGGCCACAAAACAATTTTTCAATCTAACCACAACTGCATTAATGTCAGATCCAAAAATGCATCGCCCGTTTACAAGTAACGCCACAATGCTGCCGCTTGACGCAACAGCTTTTCTGAAAATAACGGTATCTGCAGAATCGTTTTTTATATGCAGCTCATTATGCGCATAAACTGCGCTTTGAAATTCCGCAGGGCCGGAATCAATTATAATTTTTCTTGCATATATTGGCCCTTCGGCGATAATATTTTCCTGGATATTAAGGTCTCTATCCAACTCGGCTGATGTTTTTGGCAAAATTGCAGTTTTTACAATATTGTCCTTTAACCCGATAATCGATTCTCCGATTCTAATTTCATTTAATTCATTCATTGCATTATCCTTTTATAAAGTTGTCAATTTGGAATTCTGCCATAAAGACAGCATTGTATTAAAAATTCTCTTTTCAATTTCATTTGTGGAATCAGTAAAGCAGGATTCCGCAAGACTGTTAAATTC
>WRNF01000375.1 GCA_009776715.1 Treponema sp.
TACGATTACACTTTCATCCAGCCGCATGCGGGCCAGATCGTAGGGAGGGGCTACACCAATTACGGTCCCACATTAGTCAACAATGTATGTGCAGGGATGGTCAATCCGGGGAATTTGCATACGGTAACCTGGGTGGAAAACGGGGTAACCCAATATTTCTGCCAGTATGAGTATGTCAGCCCCTATGAAATCGGCTGGTTCCAATATGTTCCTTTTCACTGAGCAAGGGAGCTTATATTTGAGTTAGCGGTCTTGAGCCAGGTATTTGCACGGATGTGTAAATACCTTGGTTTGTGCGTCCGGGTTTTAGGGAATATAACCTAAAGCATTGAAAATTTCTTACGAAAAAAGTTGAATTTATTTCAATAATGCGGTATATTGTAGAGTATAAGAAAAATTTAGGAGGATTTTATGAAAAACAGCAAAATAAAGCCTGTTCTTTACAGCCTGTCTGGAAAAACAGCATTTATCCTGTTATGCAGCCTTGCCTTTTTGAATTGCAGGGATCTTTCTGTGCAGCAGGCAATACAATTCGATCAAAAAACCTTTAACCGGGAATGGACGGCCTGGGAAGCCCAGAGCTTACAAAACTATACAGTTAGGCAGAAGATTAAATCCTGGGGCCCTCAAGGGGAAGTCCGCATAGTTGTACAGGGTAATGTTATTGTTCAGAAAGAAGCCCTGAGTAAAGATGATATATCTGAAATAGAAGAACATCCTAATTATATGCCTTGGATATTCAATGAAGTTAAAACAATTTCAGAACTATATGCCATGATTGACAACATTTTCAATGAATGGGTTGAACGGTTTAAAGCGGAAAAAAACGAACAGGACGGCATAAAAGGCATAGAGTTCGAAATTACCTATAATAAAAAACATCATTATCCAGAGTATATTTCCCTTCATCGTTTATATAACAAAATACCTGATGGTCCAACAGGTATTACAATATATTTGTCAGAATTTATGCCGCTTACATTAGAATAAGCGGGCCAAAATAGCAAGGAGCCTCTTATGAAAAACAACAATTTAAGGTCTATTATTTTCGGCCTTACGGTAATAACCGTATGTATTTTAACCGCTGCCTGCAAAGATTTCTTTCAGCCGCCGGAAGCAAGAGGGAAACCGCAAACTCAAGCCCTTTCCGCATTGGACAGAAAGGACGAACTTGCGCTGATGCATGCAAACGGGAATTTTGAAACAGCGCCGGAAGAATTGCAGTCTCAGATACAGGCAATGCTGCAGTTGAATGTTGATGCGGCAGTGCAAAGAGGGGAAACACTGGCCTCTGCCAGCAGCATCACCGGCATGCGCAGCTTTTTCATTAGCGTAGAAAACGGGTTTTCTTTAGGCGAAGCAAACAAACAGCCGCAAGAAACGGCGCAGGAAGCGGGCGAAATTCCTTTTTATGTGTTCGATCTTACAAACGGCGCCGAGCATGGCTTCGCGCTTGCCTGCGGCGATGCCCGCATTGGAACAGTGATAGCGGTGGTAGAAGACGGCGATTTTGACGACAGGGACAATCCCTTTATGAAACTTTTTCACTCATTTCTTGAAGGGTATGTATACCGAGCTATCGACGAATACAACCAAATCACTGATGAAGATGTCAAAACGGCTATTGCGAAAAGCAGGCCCGGAGATGCCCGTGTA
The DNA here is from genome assembly GCA_009776715.1 of Treponema sp. The sequence continues at coordinate 1,657 of WRNF01000375.1, forward strand.
ATTATTCCCGGCTGGGATACCCCGGTAGCCTGCGTTGAACCTCTAACGAAAGGCACTCAATGGAACCAAAATGGGTATCCACATTCCCCTTATAACCGTATCATTAACACAATAGCGGGCAATGCAAATGAAGATCTTTGGCCTGCAGGATGCGTTGCTGTTGCAGTGGCGCAAATAATGGCATACCATAAATGGCCTGAAGTGCCGCATTATCCCATACGCAAACCTTCCGCAAACCCAACAAGCAGTACGCCGAAAATTTACAATTTTCAGAACCCCTATCCCCCCTATAACACTGTTTTATTTTCCGATATTGCCTATGACTGGAACGGCATGAAACACAGCTCGGATATAAATGGCAATCTTCTTTTAGATCCCTACGGTAACCTTATACCGGAACCCAAAGCAAATAATCTTCATGACATTTATAAAATGCAAGTCGGCGTTTTAATGGCGGCCATTGGCGATAAAGTCAGTATGAAATACGGTAGTGGGGGAAGCGAATCTTCAATAAACAAAGTTCAAGTCGCGCTTCCCAGCATGGGCTATAGCATACCGGCAATAGGGAATTATTATTTTAGCAATATAAAAACATCGCTCGATCAGGGCAAACCGGTCTATATAAGAGGGGAGGATGGAAAGGATGGCCATGCGTGGGTCATAGACGGCTACCGGACAATAAATTCAAGCGGGGCAACCGTCAATTATGTCCGCTGCAATGTCGGATGGGGCGGCACCAATAACGGCTGGTATGTATCCTTTGTTTTTGATATGAGAGGCGATGCCGTCGTAGTGGAAAAAAGCGTAACGCCAGATTATTTTCAAAACAATATTAAGATTCTTACGAACATAAAGCCCAATGCCCCTGTTGTCAACATAGCTGCCATACCGGGATTAACACCCCCGGCAAGCGGGGCAACGCCTGTTACGGCAATAACCGAAACCAGCCAGTACACCGGAACCGTGTCGTGGTCGCCGGCTATTCCCCCGGGAGGAACCTTTGGCTACGGGACAACCTACACCGCAACCGTGGCCTTAAAGCATAAACAAGGCTTCACCCTGATTGGCGTGCCGGCTAATTTTTTCAAGGTTGAGGGCGCAACACCGGTAAGCAATGCTGCCAATTCCGGCATTGTAAGCGCCGTGTTCCCGGTTACCGAAACCTCAGTGAACATAACCGCCATACAGGGAATAACGCCCCCGGTTGCAGGAGCAGTGCCTTCATCAACAATTACCGAGACCTCCCAGTACACCGGAACCATGTACTGGTCCCCGCAGCATGCGCTTTTCCAGGACAATAAACAGTATGCGGCCGTCATCACCCTGACGCCGAAACCGGGCTACACCCTGGAGGGAGTGCCGCCCAATTCCTTCACCGTAGCGGGGGCAACGATGTACTGCGCTTCCGATTACAGCGTCATAATTGCGCAGTTCCCGGCCACCGCC
>WRNF01000376.1 GCA_009776715.1 Treponema sp.
GGCGGCGGCGGCGGCTCTTCCGGTGGCGGCGGCGGCGACTTGCAGGCTGTAACCATGCCGGCAAGCATAAAAACTGCTAAAATAGCAAGAACTAAAACAAAAATTTTTTTCATGTATAACTCCTTACTTCTTATATTAAACTATTTTAAATTATTAATCTAGTTGTTTTTTATAAAAAATAACTTTTCCTGTACTTTTTACATTATTATTCCTAATGTGCAGCAGTTGCAAACTTAATTATATTTTCAGGCTCCTGTTATAATTTCCAGTTGTCGCTGGTATCGCTTTGCAGCAGGGAGATGCCTTTTTCAATGTCTACCACCCGTACCTGCAAGCGGCGCATGGCGCCGGTACCGGTTACTGCTATGGAGACAATAGTGTTAGCGCCGACCGCGCTGCCTAAACTTATCAATTCACTGTCGCTTACATTGCCCTGCAATTGAAAATTTATTTCCGATTCAATAAGGCTTAAATTATCCCTGTCCACAACGCTTATGCCCATTAGGATAAGATTGGCTCTTATGTTGTCAACAGCAGCCCCGGCCATTTCTGTCTCGGCGCCGGAACCGTTTAAAATCCACACTTTTGCGTTTTCCGGAAGAACTTTTCGGATTTCACCGCTTGCATAAGCGGCAGTCTTTTCCAACTGGTTACTTCCGCTAAAATCGCTGGCAATCCGTGCCTGATCCTGCAAAATTTTATTAACGCGGACTAACTCTTCTCTGGCTTTGGAATTTCCCGATCGGTTATATTCATTCGACAGTAATGCAATAGCAGAATGAAAATCGCCTAAGACCTCGTAAACAATGGAAGCATTTATTGCTGCCGCAGAATTTCCGTATTCATTATAGATGCTTAAATAATTATCTAAAGCAATCCTATAATTTTTTCCTTTAATTTGCGCAAGGGCATTTTTCATTTTTTCTTTTAACTCTTTGTCTTTTGTTTTTTCATTCATTATACTGCGTGTTTCGGCAGCATAATACGGAGCAAGATCCCTGTTGAGTTCTTTACTAAGCTGAGCATTAACAGCGGTTTTAAGCAGTTCTATTCCTGGTTTTAGGCTGTTTTGGTTTGCATTAGAATCTTTTTCGGATGCAGTTTTTGAAACAGGGCCAATAAGCAATCCGTCATAAGAACGTGTAAGATAATAATTGTATTCAATTACCGCCTCGCGGGTATAACTTAATGTTATTTTTTTTTCTCCTGTTTCACTGTCTTTTATTTCATTTTCTATAACACTGTCATTAACGCTGATATTTGTTATCTTGCCGCAAAACAATGCATCCGCATAATCGTCTATTTTTTCATTATTCTTTTGAATTTGCTGAATAGTGAAAGACGAAACCAGCGTAAAATAATTCATAGCCTGAATTTTTTCGATGGCGCTTTCGGATAAAAAAGTTAACATTTGCGCTTGAATTCTTCTTTGTTCAAGGGAAGAAAATGATGTATGCAATGAGTCTTCAAACGGCATTATTGCTATGCGCGTAATTCCGGTGGTGTTTAAATTTGGCGGACGCTGCACATTAAATGTAACAGTTGATACGCAACTGGTAAAAATAACAACCGCAACTGCCAACGCAAAAGCAGCTTTGCCGGGTTTTTTTTGTTTAATAATTGACATAAACGACATCCTTCTGCCTAATTGAATATTACCTAAGGCAGTCCCAAAAACTGAAAGATTAGGACTAGCTTAGTTAATTATTATTGATATGATGTTTAATGTCAATGTTTTGCAGAAAGAGGAACGCATTATAGAATACATACTATTAGATTAGCACATTATAGCCATTAGTTGGATAACGGTCATATTTTTAACAATATTTTGCATAAATTATTAAATATTATACTTTTTTTGCTTGTATTTTTATAAAAAGAGGGTTAAGATAAAATTTGTATTGAGGAAATTGCAATGTAATATTGCATTTTATGAAAATGTAAGGGGGAACTTTTTATGAAAATTAAAATTAAACTTAGCATCATGGTGATATCTATTATGGTGGTCGTGGTGTCCGGTATTTCTGTTCTCTTGCTGAGCCAGGCAACTAGAATTACCAGAGACCTAAGCATGGAATCTATCTATAATCTAGCGCAGCGCGAGGTTAAATACTGGGAAGGCCGGGAAAGCACACGTCTTCAGTTTATTAAATCTCTTGCGGACATAATGGCCGATTATGAGGATATTCCTCCGGCAGAAAGGCGGGATCGCTTTGACAGTGTATTATTTTCAGCCGCAAGCCATGAGCAGCAGATGCTTCAAGTCTATTCCATATGGAAACCCAATGCTCTTGACGGCATGGACAACAGGTATATAGGCAGGCCTGGTTCCTCCCCAACCGGACAGTATGCCATGGGGTACAGCAGGGAATCGGGGCAGATAGAACCTATGACGTCTATTGATATAGATGCATCTATGGCCTATTTTAATGGCCCAAACTCAAAAAAAGACCGAGTGGAACATCCAATTCCCAGAACACTCGGCAATGAGCAGATAAACGTCATCAGAATGATGGTCCCCATTATTAATGCACGAACAAATGAAACGGTTGGAGGAGTAGGATTTCTCTTAAATATTTCAGGGATACAAGATGTATTGCTTGAAACTATTGCAGAAAATGATGAAGTTGCCTTAATGGTTATGTACTCAAGCAACGGGTTTATTATTGGGCATTTTATTCCTGAACGAATAGGCAAAATTCTCGTGGATGCTGATTATGAATACGGGGCTTTGCAGCCGATGGCTTTTCAGGCAGTGCAGGACGGAACGGTTTTTCGGGAAAACACTTACGATCCTAATCTTAAAACTATGATAGAATTTATTGTTCTTCCCATTAAAATAGGCAATTCTGATACAACCTGGTCGGTTACAATAGGAACCACGCAAGACTTTATCCTTAAAGAGGTGAATGAAATTACATGGTTTACTGTTTTACTTGGGTTAATAGCAATTATTGTGACCGCAGTAATCATTTTTCTTACGTTAGGCGCTACGACAAAGCCCATTGTAACTGTGGCAAATACCCTTAAAGATATTTCCGAAGGAGAAGGAGACCTAACCAAAGTTATTGCCGTAAAAGGCAAGGACGAGATATC
>WRNF01000377.1 GCA_009776715.1 Treponema sp.
TATGATTTCAGTTCCCCGCCCCTGGTTATTTCGGCCGCCGAGTGGCTGGAAAGGGGGGGCGGGCCTGTTGATTCCCAGGTGTTCGGCGTTACGGATCTGCGAATAACAATGAGCGGCGAGCAAAGGGCGGGGAACAGGGAACAGGGCGAAGTTTGGTACCGGGTTGATTATACGTTCTGGGTGCCCGATCAGGCGGACTTAAGTCCGGAGGCGGAACAGGGGGCCGGAGTATTCAGGCCGCCTTTGCCGTACTACCGTTCGGACCTTGTTACTCTTGTCCGGAAAAAGGGAAACTGGCGGATTTCGGAAATTACCCGGTCGGTGAAGGGGAATTGAAGGCTTCGCCTTTTTACAGGCGGGTAATTATTCCGTTTTCCATTGCTTTGGTATACATTTCGGAAAACGTTTCCCTGATATTTTTACCGAAACTTATATTCATCGTTCCAATATAGCTGTCATAGATTATTTTGTCCTTGAATGGCAGCAGCACTGTTTCAAACTGTACCGGAATCTCGTGCTGCAATACGTCTGAAAGCGGACGGCTGATGCCTGTTATGCCGTAGAGCCTGTCCTCCTCTTTTTCACCGGAGCCAATTACTACGGCATATTCCGGTTTGTATTCCATCAGCAAAAACATACCTTTTAGATGACGATCCCGCCAGGATTTTAATAGTTCCGCTTTTTCCCTTTGCAGGTTTACAGAGGCAAGGTAATCGGTTATAAGTTCCGGACTTTTCCATAGCGCTTCACGCACCTTATATATCAGCTCGTCGCTTATCGGGTTTGGATATATGGGTTTTATCTGCGTTTCCAGTATCTTTTTCTTTTCGTTTACAAAGCCCATCAAACCGTACCATGTTTCATAAAACAGCGTACATTCGCTCCAGTGAAGCTGCGCTGTCCTTGCTTCTTCGACAGGGCGGCAGCAATATTTATATTTTTTACCGCTTCCGCAGGGGCACGGTTCATTAACGCCTACCTTCCTGCGTTCCTGAAAGAGAACTTTATCCTGCCCGTTCTTCTGATGCCGCTTTTTTTCCATTTTATGCAATTCGTTTGGAGTGTGCCCTTTATTTATCCACATACGGGTGTTATTGTGGGCATTGTTAATCAGGTTAAGAAACGTTTGAATCTGCTTTTCTGTACTAAAAGTCAAGCCGTATTCACTAAGAAGATCGTTAATACTCAATTGGCCCAATAATTGAGAACCGTCTTTCAGTTCGTCGTAGAATTTAGTAATATCCGGTTTTGGCCATTCTTCCAAAAGAAAATACAAAAACTTGTCCCAATGCAGTTCCTGGATTTCATCCTCGTAAAATTCGGTTTCATATTTTATGAAGACATTTTTATTCGGGATGAATCTTGGCTTGTCTCCCTGTTCGCGAAGCCAATAGTCTCCAAAATCAAAATTGTCCGCAGCCCAGTAGTGGATAAGGCAGTCTTTATAAAAGCAGTAATACCCATCGAAGTTGGAAATCCCCCCTTTGGAAGGGCGGTTTTTTTTGAGAATACCGGGGAGAAGCAGGGTAAAAATTTCGCCTTCGTTTGTCTGTTCCGCGTTTTGGCTGTTAAATATCCCGGCAAGCTCCTCTATTGGGATAATTCCGTACAGGTTTACTGCCGCCCTTGCGTAAATATCAAGCGTCTTGCGCACCGGAGCGCGCCCGTTTGGACAGCGGGTTACAGCATTTTGCGGGTTGTACTTTTCAAATATTTGTTTAGCCTTTTTTTGGGTCATAACTTCTCCATTGTTATTTTGCCATCCGGATTGCCGATTGTCAACTCTGCCGTATCTTAATTGCAGCGTTCCTCTTCCCGTGGCTGTACAAATGTTATTATTTACCGTATAGTGCATGATTACCAGGAGGATAAAATGAAAATAGCTTTTTTTGACACTAAACCCTATGACAGGAAATATTTTGACGAGGCAAACAAAAAATTCAATTTTACTTTGGAGTATTATGATACCCGTTTAAGTGATGCCACGGTAAGGCTTGCAGAGGGCAGTGATGTTGTCTGCGCGTTTGTCAATGACAGGCTTGACAATAATGTGATAAACAAACTCATGGAGTATAATGTTAAATTAATCGCCCTTCGCTGCGCCGGATACAATAATGTTGATATAAAAGCCGCCTATAACAATATTCACATTGTAAGGGTTCCCGCATATTCGCCGAACGCCGTAGCGGAACACGCTGTTGCCTTGATACTTGCGCTGATACGGCATATTCCGCAGAGCTATAACAGGGTGCGCGAGGGTAATTTTCTGCTCAGCGGGCTGGTCGGATATAACCTGAACGGAAGAACAGCCGGTATTGTCGGAACCGGAAAAATCGGAAAAATAACGGCGGAAATACTGAAGGGCTTTGGAATGACCGTTATTGCCTATGATAAATTCCCCGATAATAAATGGGCGGAAAAAAACTCGGTTCTTTACGGCACATTGGACGAACTGTGCCAAAAAAGCGACATTATTAGCCTTCATTCGCCCTTAACTTCCGAAACATATCATTTGATAAATGAAAAAACCCTGTCAATGATGAAAAATGATATTATTATCATCAATACTGGACGCGGAGGGCTGATTGAAACAAAGGCCCTTGTTAACGCGCTTAAATCAAAAAAAATCGGCGGGGCCGGCCTGGATGTTTACGAGGAAGAGGACAAATACTTTTTTGAAGACTGGTCAAACACGATAATTCAGGATGACGTTCTTGCAAGGCTGCTGACATTTCCAAACGTAATATTAACAGGCCATCAGTCATTTCTGACAGACGAAGCCCTTGCGGCAATCGCCCTTGTAACACTGGAAAACATCCAGCAGTTTGTTAAAAAAGAAAAACTGGCAAATGAAATTTGCTACCAGTGTATTGATAACGGGCCGACAAAAGACTGTAACAAGAGCAAAACGGGAAAGTGTTTTTAACCTGTTGCCTGTTACCTGCTAAATGCCAGGTTTTTCCTCAAGCCAGCGCTCGATAAGCAGGCGCGAAACGGATCCGTAACCGGGCAATGTTGGCAGGTTGTCACGGCTGAACCAGCGGGCGTCGTCTATTTCCACGCCGTCGGGCCTGACGGAGCCGGAGCTGTGGCGGG
>WRNF01000378.1 GCA_009776715.1 Treponema sp.
TTAAAATATAACGGAGTTTACGATAACACAAGAATTATTTTGGTTTCTGATCACGGTCCTGCACCCAGTTTTTCCATAAAAAGCGATTTACCGTTTAATATTGAGCAATTCAATGCCCTTTTAATGGTAAAAGATTTTTACGCAAACGGCATTCTTAAAACTAATACAGAATTTATGACAAATGCCGATGTTCCGTCTCTTGCAATGGAAGGATTAATTGAAAATGCAGTAAATCCGTTTACCGGTAATCAAATAAACATGAAAGCAAAAGAAAAACCTTTGTATATAGCCGTATCGGGATCAATCCATCTACAGAATAAACAGACAACTCAATTTTCGCTTAACAAAGAAAATGATTACTATGTTCACAAAAATATATTTGATACAAAAAACTGGATTCCAGCAAAAAACATGCAGGATATAGGGCAATGAAAACAATTATAATGGCCGGAGGAAAAGGAACGCGCATAACGGCAATTGCAGCCGATATTCCAAAACCTATGATTCCAATTTGCAGAAAGCCAGTTTTGGAACATCAAATTGACTGTCTTAAAAAAAACGGCTTAACCGATATAACCATTGTTATAGGCCATTTAGGCAATCACATCATCGATTATTTTGGCGATGGAAAGCGTTTTGGATGCAGCCTCTCTTATTTTACCGAAACCGAACCGCTTGGGACTGCGGGTGCATTGTACAAACTGAATGATGTATCCGGCGATTTTATTTTTTTGAACGGCGATATTATTTTTGACATTGATTTTTCCCGCATGATTGCATTTCACAATGAAAAAAAAGCAATGGTAACCCTTGCAGTTCATCCCAACAGCCATCCTTATGACAGTACATTGATTACTACTAACGCCGAAAATCAAGTAACCGGATGGATAAACAAGGAAGATGAGCGGACATATTATAAAAATACGGTTAATGCCGGCATTCATATACTTTCCGCCGGTTTGTTAAAAATCTGCCCTCAAAACAGGGAAAAGGTTGATCTTGACCGTGATATTCTTAAGCCGTCAATACAATTTGGAAAAACATATGCTTACTCTACGCCTGAATACATAAAAGACATGGGTACACCGGAACGATATGCACAGATTTCATCCGATATTGAAAAGGGAATTGTACAGAAAAAAAATCTGACGCAAAAACAAAAATGTATTTTTCTTGACAGGGATGGTACCATCAATAAAATTAAAGGTTTTATTACAAAATTGGATGAATTTGAATTAATTGAAGGTGCCGCAGAAGCAATAAAAACAATTAACAGCCTTGGGTATCTTGCGATTGTCATTACCAATCAGCCGGTTATAGCACGAGGAGATGTTGATTTCCAAACGCTTGAATTAATTCATAAAAAAATGGAAACATTGTTAGGTGAATACGGTGCATATATTGACGATCTGTTTTTTTGCCCGCATCATCCTGATAAGGGATTCCCAAATGAACGGCCCGAATATAAAATAGAGTGTAATTGCCGAAAACCTAAACCGGGAATGATTTTACAGGCTGCGGAAAAATTTAATATTGATCTTTCACAGTCGTTTATGGTTGGCGATGATATGCGTGATGTTAATGCCGGAATTAATGCAGGCTGCATTCCGGTATTTTTGAACGCGAATGTAGATTCGCAATCCAATAATATTATTACATATAATAATCTTCTGGATTTTGTTAAAAACCGTCTTTTGCAGGAGTTATGATGATATATTTGCATCCATTGTACATAGACCCGGGAACGGGCAGCATTTTATTTTCAATAATTATCGGTTCTGCTGCTGTTTTATATTTTTTGCTTAGGGGCCTTATCTTAAAATTACGGACATTTTTATCCGGTGGAAAAATTAATGCAAAAAATAATTTTAAATGGAAATATGTAATATATAACGAAGGCAAACAGTACTGGAATGTATTTAAGCCCATTATTGAAGAATTTGAAAAAAATAAAACGGATCTCCGTTATTTAACGTCTGCTTCAGACGATCCTGTTTTTAATGCTGCATGGAACCATATACACCCTGAATATATCGGAGAAGGAAACAAGGCATTTTTATATTTAAATTTTTTATCAGCGCAAGTTGTTCTTATGACCACTCCCGGGCTTAATGTGTATCAGTTGAAGCGTTCAAAAACAGTAAAGCATTATTCGCATATTTTACATGCGCCTTCCGATGCAACAGCTTACCGTCTCTTTGGCCTGGATTATTTTGATTCGGTGCTTTTAACAGGGGACTATCAGGGGGAAGACATTCGTTTTTTGGAAAAACAGCGAGGCCTTCCTGAAAAAAAATTGGTTACTGTAGGCTGCACATACCTTGATGTTTATTCTGAAAAAATCAGGCAGATTCAAAAAGAAGAATCTTCTGTGCTAACAGTTCTTGTTTCGCCTTCATGGGGTTCTTCTGCCATTTTAAGCCGCTATGCAGAAAAATTAATCGATCCTCTGCGTGATTCCGGATGGCGGGTTATAATCCGTCCGCATCCACAGTCAAAAAAATCAGAAAAAACGATATTGGATCGGCTTGAAAACCGTTATAAGAACAATGGCAATATTATATGGGACTATGATCCGGAAAATATTTATTCCATCAATAAAGCAGATATAATGATTTCTGATTTTTCCGGCATTATTTTTGACTTTATGTTTCTGCGGGACAAGCCCGTTCTGTTTGTGAATAATGATTTTGATTTACGCCCCTACGATGCCGATGATCTGGATCATGAAATGTGGCAGTTTAAAATAATTAAAGATGCAGGCATTGAAATTCGTGAAAATGATTTTCCGCAAATAACAGAAATTATAAAAAAAGCTACAGACAGCATTTCTCTTGCGAATGCCCGGAAAAAAGCCCTTGAAACAGCCTGGCAGCACAGAGGCGAAGCAGGAAAATGTGTATTTAATTTTATGACGGGAATAATGGAATAATTGGTAACTGTACAGTTGCCTATGTGCGAGAAATAGTTTGGTGAGGGTAGCTCGAAAAAAACAAGAGTTTTTTTCGAGCGGAGGGGGTGTAAACCCCCTCATTTAATAAAAAGCCCAAAAAAATCAGCAAAAGCTGTTTTTTTTGGGGTGGGTAGCGGG
>WRNF01000379.1 GCA_009776715.1 Treponema sp.
TTTCCACGGTAGTACAAGCCGCTTTAGCGGCGACGTACAATAATTTTCCTTGCACTTGCCGACCGAAGGGAGGCTTTTAAGAATTAAAATTTAAAATAATCTGTGGAAATCCGTGCTAATCCGTGGCCTTTTAATTATAGCTTCACAAGTTACCTTTCCGTATGGTTCGATTTTAATCTTGAGGCATGAATGTTTTTCGGTTCGATTTAATGTGAGGCAATGCGATGCCTTGAATATTTTCCCCGTTTAATCTAAATTCAAGTATGATTCTTAACATAAAACAGCCCGTAGAAATGCTAATGCAGAATATCCAAGGGCTTATATCGATTGACACAAAAAAACTGGAGTACATTATCGCCGCGCAGATTGCCGGCGGGCATGTAATTCTGGCAGATTCTCATGGAGTGGGAAAAACCTCCCTTGCCCGCGCCCTTGCCCAGTCCATCCGCTGGCATCCGGAGGATATGGCAGGCGAGGAAGGCGCTAAAATGGAAGGGTTTAACCGCATTCAATGCACGGTTGACCTTCTTCCGCAGGACATTTTAGGTTATAACCGTTTTATCGGGCATTCCGGGGAACTTTTTTTTAACCGCGGCCCCATATTCGCCCATTTTGTATTATGCGATGAAATTAACCTTCTTACCCCAAAAACCCAGGGGAGTTTTCTTCAGGTAATGGAAGAACAAACCGTTACCATCGAAGGCAAGATGTACCATTTGCGGGATCCTTTTTTTATCATTGCAACAATGAATTTAAAAGGCGTGCATCTTTTTCCGCTTCCCGCTCCCCAGCTTGACCGCTTTATGATACGCCTTTCGCTGGGGTACCCAAGTGAAGAAGATGAAAATAAAATTGTTGCGCAGCATGGCAGGGCCGATGCCTGGGAGAATTTTCCCAGCGTAATTGAAAGCACCGATCTTATCCAGTGGAAAAAAACGGTTGATGAGGTGCAGTTGCACCCCGATGTATGTTCCTATATTGTAAACTGCGTTAGGCGGACCAGGGAGCATCCTGACATTGAAATTCCCGCAAGCCCGCGGGCGGGTGTCCGTATTTCCCGCCTGGTTCGTTCCCTGGCCCTTTGCCGGGGAATGGATTATGTGACTATTGATTTGGTGAAAGAAATTTTTGTTACCGCAATGGCGCACCGTATTGTTACCCGCGATCCTTCAATCCCTCCGGAAATTCCGCTTGAACAAATTCTTAATACAATGCCGGTGGATAATAAGGGGCATTGATTATGCGTTCTTTTTTTGGATGCACTGTAACAGGGCTTGCGGTAATTGTTATTTCATTGGGGATGCTGGTTTATTCTCTTTTTATCCGCAATGCCTACGAGATATTTGTATTTTCGGTATTGATATTTATTTGGGCCGCCCTTTTTATTGCCGGTTTTGCGGGGAAACGCCGGCTTGCGGCAATGGAGCCACAATGGAAACCGCCGCTGCCAATGACGGCTAACACTCAGGAAAAAACCGTTGTTTCAGGGCTTGCTTTTTCCGTCCCCTGGTTTTTCCGCCTGCATGCAGCGGTTAAAGGCCGTTTTTTCCCTGCAGGATCGCATGCCAGTTGCCGGGCGCTGGTTCAGGCAGCCGTCCCCTTAAAAAGCCCTTCCATAGAGATTGATTTAACGTTTCCCATGTCCGGCGTGTTTCAGGGAAAAAACGCTGTCTTCCTTAGAGACATTTTTGGTTTTTTTTCATTCCCCTGCGGCTCCTCGCAGCAGAGGGCGTTTAATGTAATGAATGCCCCTTTTGAAAACAAGCCTTTTCAGGTTGACCCTCAGACCGGGGCGGAGGACAGGAAAAATAAATCCGCCAATGACGAAGAACGCTACTATATGCGCGAATACACTCCGGGCGACCGTTTCCGAGACATTAACTGGAAAAGTTCAGAAAAGATTGACACCCTTATTACCAGAATTTCTCCCGATACGCAGGAAAAGGTAACCCGCATAGAAATTTATTTCCGCAATTATGCCGCAGAGCCTGTTTCCATTGATGACCTTTGGCTTCTGGATCGCGCAAAAGCCAGATTAATGCAGTTTATACGGCTGCTTAAAGAAAGCGAAAAATCATACATTTTTGAGGTGCATACCGCACAGGGAAGCTGGGAGTTAGGTGATATTCAGTCAATAGAGGATTTTATGGAAGATCTGGCCGGGTTCCCTTTTCTGGCGTACAACATGGAAAGCCCTGCCCCGTCTGAGGGCGGCATGTATGTTTTTTCCACTGCCTGCGACCGGGCCTTGCCTGAATTTCTGCTTGCCTGCCATCCCCGTCCGATATCGCTGTTTTTTTTCGAATCCGGAAAAAAAGGAAAGGAATTTAACGCGCAGATCCTGCCATTGCGGAATTTTTTTAAGGCGGGATCTTATCCTCCTTTCATATGGCTGTTTAAACGGAAAACCCGCGAGTTATTCGTAACTGCCAGCCGGATAGAGCATAATTATACAGGAATATGCTTATGACAAAGCCAAATACAGCAAAGCCGGAAATGGCAAAGCCGCTCCTTGTTCTTTTTGTTATTAAAATTGGTCTTTACCTAAGCACCGCTTCCCTGGTAATTTTTCATCCGGGAATAGCTGTTCCTTTTGACCGCACAGGAATTCTTTTATGGTTTGTTATTATTCCGCTGGAAATGATTGTTGCTTTTCTCCCAGCGCCGGCAGGAAAAATGCGCTGGAAATTGCTTATAGCCCTTGGCCTCATGCTGATAGTTTTAGCAGTTAACGGAGGGCTGGGTTATGAAACTTTGCTTATAATGGGAGCGGGCGTTATAAGTTTCATATTGAACTATCTGTTGTTTTACCAGAGCCGGTTCGGAAAACTTTCAGCATTGGAACCTTTTTTCCTTGCATGGATAACGTTGCGTCTTTTGGCCTTTTCCCGGTCCGGCGAAGAAGCCGCAGGTTTAAGCGCAGCCATTACCCCATTTATCCTTGTTTGGGCGCCCATCGTGTTTTTATTGCAAAGCGCCGTCGTTTTTTTGTGCCTTAATCCGCCGGGCATAAAGGGAATAAAAAAAGAAGCTGTCAGCGGCCTTCTTGCATGCCTTCTTGCTGTTATTGCGCTTGCAGTAATTCTTC
>WRNF01000380.1 GCA_009776715.1 Treponema sp.
TTACCTCATTGGATTTATCCTGAGGCAGCACTTCAGCCAGCACATGGTCAATCCCTACCTGTTGTGCAATAGCGGCAGCGGTTTTTTTGTTGTCGCCGGTTATCATGGCAACTTCAATTCCCATTTTGCGTAAACATTTGATGGCTTTGCCGCTGTCCGCTTTCACCGTGTCCGCAACCGCTGCAATTCCCGCAAATTTTCCGCCAATGGCAGCATATACCGGTGTTTTTCCTTCGTTTGCCAGTCTTTCGGAATCGGCTTCCAATGCAAAAAACGAAATGCCGTTTTCGGCCATAAGGTTTTGGTTTCCTATGAGGATGGTTAATGGAGAATGAGAAAAGGGCAGATCTGGCTCAATTGTTGCTTCGATGCCGCGCCCGGGGATGGCCTTAAATGCTGTTACGGGAAACAAGCTAAGGCCGCGTTTTTCCGCTTCCCGCACAATTGCCTGCCCAAGAGGATGCTCGCTGCCTTTCTCGGCAGACGCAGCCAGTTGGAGGAAAAAATCCTCCCCATTCCCCATTCCCCATTCCCCGTTCCCCAATATAATGTCCGTAACCTGCGGTTTGCCTTCGGTTAAAGTTCCTGTTTTGTCAAAAATTACCGTGTTAATTTTATGGGCAGTTTCCAGCGCTTCGCCGCTCTTGATTAATATGCCGTTTTCCGCTCCCTTTCCCGTGCCAACCATTATTGCTGTTGGCGTTGCCAAACCCAAAGCGCAGGGGCAGGCAATAACAAGCACGGTAATAAAAATTGAAAGCGAGAATGCCAAATTACCGCTTGCCGCAAACCAGGCTATGCCGGCCAGCAGCGCAATTGCGCACACAACCGGAACAAACACAGCGGACACCATGTCGCCTAACGCAGCGATGGGAGCTTTGCTGCTCTGGGCGTCTTCGACAAGTTTTATTATCTGCGCTAAAGCTGTGTCCGCGCCTACTTTGTCGGCCCGAAAACGTATTACCCCGGTTGTGTTAATTGTCGCCGCATACACTGCATCGCCTGCTTTTTTATCCACCGGCATGCTTTCTCCTGTCAGCATGGATTCGTCTGTAGCGGAGAATCCTTCCAATACCGTGCCGTCTACAGGGATTTTTGATCCTGGTTTCACTACAATAATATCGCCTGTCTGCACATCATCAATAGGAATTTCTTTTTCAATTCCGTCTTGAATGATGATGGCGGTTTTCGGCGCAAGCCCCATAAGTTTTTTAACCGCCTCGCCGGTTTTTCCTTTTGACACGGCCTCAAGCGTTTTGCCAAGCAGTATTAAAGCAAAAATAATGCCCGCGGTTTCATAATACAAATGCCCTGCTGCAGCAGAATCACCATCCGCAATTTTCCATGTATTGTATGCGCTGAAAATTATTGCCGAGGAAGTTCCTATGGCAATTAAGGAATCCATGTTGGGGCTTCGGCGTATCAGTGCTGCAAATCCGATGGTATAAAATTTAAACCCTGCTATGACAATGGGAATTACCAGAGCTATCTGTATTATTGCAAATTTGAGGGGAAAGCCTTCCATGATATGGTGAATCGAAGCCCAAAACGGCATCCACGNAAACGGCAGCATAGGGATCATTGTAATGTAAAAAAGCGGCAGNGCAAAAACAATGGCGGCGGCGGTCTTTATTTTAAGCGTTTTAATTTCTTTTTGTTTACGCGCCCAATTTTCATCGGCAGCCCCGGGTTTTTTAAGTTCCAGCGCTTTGTACCCTGCATCTTCTATGGCTTTACGGATCTCTGAAAATTTGACTGTTTGCGGGTCGAAGGCCACGGTTGCTTTTTCGCTGGCAATATTTACAACAGCGCTTTTTACGCCATTAAGTTTTCCTATTGCTTTTTCTACCCGTGCGGCGCATGCGGCGCAGTGCATTCCGCCAATACCCAATGTTTCAGTTTGCATTAATTTCCTCCTACGTAATTCTATCATATATATACGGTTATGGTATATGATAAATATCAGGAGATCATAACTATGATAAAAATCGCAAAAAATATTACAGACCTTATCGGCAACACGCCTCTGCTGGAACTTGTTAATTACAGTAAAAAAAATAATCTTCAGGCAAGGATTTTAGCCAAACTGGAATATTTCAATCCCGCAGGAAGCATAAAAGACAGAATTGCCAGGTCCATGATTGAGGATGCAGAGGAAAAAGGGCTTATAAATCCTGAAACGGTAATTATCGAGCCGACAAGCGGCAACACCGGAATTGGGCTTGCTTCGCTAGCGGCAACCCGCGGGTACAGGCTTATCCTTACCATGCCAGAAACCATGAGCGTTGAACGCCGGAATTTACTGCAGGCCTACGGCGCAGAGCTTGTTCTTACCGATGGCGGCAAGGGAATGAAGGGCGCAATCGACAGGGCCAGGGAATTGGCTAAAGAAACGCCCAATTCCTTTATTCCCGGACAGTTTGAAAATCCTGCAAACCCGGCTGCCCATAAAGCAACAACCGGACCGGAAATTTGGGAAGATACCGATGGGCAAATTGACATTTTTGTTTCGGGCATTGGAACAGGCGGCACCATTACCGGCGCCGGCGAATATTTGAAATCAAAAAATCCAAATTTAAAAATTGCCGCTGTAGAACCAGCCGGCAGCCCTGTTTTGTCAAATGGCAGGGCAGGAATGCATAAGATACAAGGCATAGGCGCGGGATTTGTTCCAAAAGTCCTTAACACAAATATTTACGATGAAATAATAACCGTGACCTGTGATGATGCTTTTGCTACAGGCAGGGAAATTGCCAAAACAGAAGGCCTGCTTATAGGCATTTCATCAGGCGCGGCAGTGTGGGCTGCAGCTGAAATTGCAAAACGGCCCGAAACCGCCGGAAAGATAATTGTAGTCATTCTCCCCGACACGGGCGAGCGATATCTGTCAACAATGTAAATAATAAAAAGAACCAATTTGCCGTTCAAGCTGGAGGGAAGTCCAGCCTGAATGACTGTGCTTAGATCTTCTTGAATGTTGGTTTTCATTTTATATTTCCTTTATCTTAATTTGCTTTAATATATTTTTAAAATTATATTATAAAATATATTAATTAAATATGTTTATCTTTTCCCGCCA
>WRNF01000381.1 GCA_009776715.1 Treponema sp.
CCTGCCGCCCAATCTCCCGGCCGGCGAAACGCCTCGCTGGCAGAGGCGGAAAGAAATGCAATTAAATACAAACCAATATAACCGTCCACAAAACGGAGGAGGTTCCTGATAAAAGAAGCACCGGCGCTTACCGGAGAACCGTCGCTTTGAACAACCCTAAGTCCCAAAACCCGTTTACCGGGGCTTTGACCGCGGAAAAAAAGATCAAAAAAAACATGGTAAAACCAATCCATAACAAAATAGACCAGGAGTAATATCCAAAAACCTCCGGTACCGCGTAAAAATATTGCAAAAATAAAATAGAAAACGGTAAGCCCAATCCATTTAATAAGGGTATCAATTAAATAGGCGCAAAACCTGGCACATATACCCGCAGGGTACAATGTATATTCAATACCTTCTGGAGTTTCGGCACGATACGAGGTATCGTTTTCTGCAGGACCGGTCACTTGATATTTCGCTAAAATAAGGTGAAAATAGCCCCAATCATTCCGGAAAAAAGGGCCAGGGCAAAAAATCCCAGAAAAATAATTAACAGTACCCCCATAAAAGTCCACAGGGATTTATTATTTTTAAAGGCATCTTCCAAATCTTCGTTGGTGCCGGTATAGAGGTAGGTTTTAATCTTTTTGCCGAACCGGTACATAAACAACAGCGGAAAAATGTAAATTGCCATCATTAAAATGTAAATAAAAGCCACTCCTCCGCCCATAAGCCCGATAAATGCTGATCCTTCGCTGCTTGGTACCGCTCTGGTTATTCCGACAACGGCAATAATAAGAACCAGTATAACAAGGCCGATAAAAATTAAGCCTGCAATTCCGATAAAACGAAGCCACGGAGAAGCACCCTTTAGATAATAAATCATATTTTCTGTCAAAATTTTGTCTGAAAGGGGATTTATTGTGCCGGCTTCTGCCTGGGGGCTTTCGTAGGGATTTTCGATACTATCTGACATTAACACGCCTCCTTAAAGTCTGCTAAAGGAAAGTATTGGTTATTTTCCGGTATTTTTCAAGGTAAAGGTGCGATTATGGTACTTATTTACTAAACTAATGTATCCGCAATTCTTTAAATCACTGTACTGCATTCTGTAATTTGCTTTGTTAAATTGACCGCTTTTTACATAACGCATGTATTCCTGAACATATGCATCGATTGTTTTTAAATCGTTATCTGCGGTGATAAGGGGAAAAAACCATCGGGTCCAGGTGAATTCATCTTCTTCTCCCTTGCCGAAAAACTTTCTGTTAATGGCTCTGGAAAAAACAGACATTGCTTTTTTGGCATCGGCATTTTTCCTGATTTTCCAGCGATAAATTGAACGGGCTTTTCTCCTGATTTTCCCCTTTATTTTTTTCATGGTTGATTCCGACAATACTATTCTGCCGTTATCAAATGCTATCCCAAGATAATCCCATTTTTCGTTGGGCGCTGTAATTTTGACTTTTTCCGGGTTTAATTCAAGATGATACTTTGCGAGATATTCTTTTACAGTTTTAAGGTGTTGTGCAAGCAGCTCATTATTATCGGCAAAGAAGATAATATCGTCCGAATAACGTGCGTATAGAATTCCCGCATTCAGAAAAAAATTATCCATCTCCGCCAGATATATATTTGCAAAGAACTGCGAGACCGGTATTCCCGCCATTGCGCCTCTTTTTTCGGTTATTATCCTGTTGTTGAATAATGCCTTATCTGCAGTAAGCAGTTTTTCGAGAAAGCAAAAAGCAGGTTTGTCATCGAATAACAGTTTATTAAGGATCGGCAAAAGTAATTCGACATCAATACTGTTAAAATAGTCCTTTATGTCCAGTTTGCATGAATATTTTTTAACAATATCCTTTTGCTTTGTAATGGCGGCAATTGCTTTTTTTGCCCCGTAATTTCTGCGAAACGAATAACAGTTATACGGTTGGGCATTGTCGTAGCGGTAAAGAAGATGGGAGATAAGTTTTAATACCGTATTTTCCCGCTCCGAAAAAGTATAAACAACACGCTTTTTTCCCTTGCCGTGTTTATTAAGAAATCTTTTTGCGGGGATTGAAAAACAGAAATCGGTTTTTAAAATATTGTCCGTAATGGCTTTGTACTGTTCATTTTCTATAAAGTTCCGTAAAAAAGCCTCTTCTTTTTTTGACAGATGGGATTTTTGAGTTTTATACGCAAAAAAATCCTGCCATTTTTTATGGATACCGAGCTCTTCTAAAATACTCATAAAAATATAAAAAAAGAGAGGGGAAATGCTTTGAAGGCAGCATATGCTGACACAGGACTAAACAAGCGCCGGCTGCCTGCACTGCCGTTTATTGACGATTGCTTCGCCCCATTGCAGGCGCAATTGTTTTGCGTTCCCCTCTCTTTTAATCCGGTTTACAGAGCGTTCCTGATTCTGGATATCACATAGTTACGCTCATTCATATAATGCGTATAAAAATTAAGAAATTGGATATTCGAATCCAGTGCTGATTTTTTGGCATTCAAATATGCTGAATTTCTGTCTCTGTTGTGAGGTGTCAGCATAATCGCTGCAACGATTTTTCCATTGCGCAGCAATGCGTAACTATACGGTCTGCATGGCTGCGGCGCGGATATTCCCACACTCTCCGGTGCGGCATTCTTGATTACCTCCACCCCGGAAAACTCTGCAGCAAGGATTTGATCAAATTTTTGATCAACATTAGTACTCGTAGAATTATTGTTAATGGCCGCTTCTTTAGAGCTTTGAGGTACAGCAGAAGACCGGGAAGAACTTTCATAATTGGTATTCGGTCTGGTTGATGTACCTGAAGCGGTTTCTATTGCTTTTTCTACAGAATTAACAATTTTGCCGACTGTGGTTTTCTTTAAATCATCCAAAAAACCCATATATTTCTCCGTGAATGTAATCATACTATTATTTATAAAATTTGTCAAGCGGCATTTTCCTCGGCATTTTCCGTTTTGAGATGCAAGATCGCAAAAAAAGGGTGTAATTTGCGAATAAAAAAATTTATCAAAATTCCTGGCAATTTTTCTTGTTATGCATATTATTTAATATAGAGGTAATGCTTTGTGGTCTGTTAGAAACA
>WRNF01000382.1 GCA_009776715.1 Treponema sp.
CAATAAAATCTATGTCTATGCGGCCAAGTTTGTATTTTATCAATTCAAAGGGCAGGTTTTTTATTTGAGAAAAACGTATAACCCCCAAGTTCATTGCTTCACGCAGAAAATGCCATGCACTCGTTTTTTTAATAATAGTATTGTCAACATCAAAAATATGCACCATACAATGCCGCTTAACTTTTCAAAGGAGGAATAAATTCCAGGTATTTACATTCATGTTCCGCATGATCGGCATAGATGCCGCGCATTTCAGGCGGCAGCAATTTAGCTATCTGCCCCATAATCTCATCCATTATTATTTTCCGTTCTTCTTTACAGGGTCTGTGTTCAAATCTTATTGTAAAAGGCTTGCCAGTTTTAATTTTCAATTTGGTACGGCGAAAACGGCGCATGTTTTTCCATATATTTTGACCGCCAAAATGGACTACCGGCATTATTGGTATTCCTGCCTCAAAAGCTAAATAAATTAATCCGGCTTTGCCCTGGCTTAATACGCCGTTTTTGCTTCTAGTTCCTTCAGGAGCAAAAATCACAAAGTAGTTGTCATCTATCGCTTTACGCACCTTCTGGAATGCACCCGTAAAAGAACTGTTCCGGTCAATGGGAATGGCTTTGTAAGTGTTAAAAATAAAGGAAAAGACCGGATTGTTCCATGTTTCCGATTTAGCAAGCCCTGCAATATAATGCGGATAGCCGTGTGAAACAAGNAGCGGTATTTCAAGAAAATTGATATGATTAATGGCAAGAATCATTGGNTGATATTTTGCAAGNGCATCAACAAATTCGCGGCTGTCGATTTTGCAAAGTAAATTTACCAGACGTTTAAGAACAAAATTAACCGCTATGCGCCTAACTCCCAATTCATACTCCAATACTCCTTTCCAACAGACTCCCAGTGCCTAAATTTTTGACACTGGATACTTACAACAGGAATACCCTGACAAATTTAATTTGGCAGGGAAATTAATCTTAATGCAGAAGGGAGGCATGTTATTTCCAATTCCTTTCCGTCATAACAAACAGTTTCGCCGTCACAGTGTGTGGCCATTCCTCCCTCAAGCGCGGTAAGATGGAAATGCACCCCTCTGCTCAAACTAATCCCTTCCAAATTGCCCTGCGTTCCCTTCGAATAATTGTATACAACCCTAATAAGTTTAAGCCTTGTCTCGGGCCGCCGCGTATAACAGATATCCAGAAGACCGTCATCTAAAATGGCATTCGGCCCCATGTAAAAACTGCCGCCCATACGCCGTCCGTTCACAATGGAGACAATTGCTACAGGAAGCGTTATCTCGTTATCATCAAACTGGATACGTAATACCGGCGAGGGGTCAAAACGAACAATGTTCACAATTGCGCCAAATGCATATGCTAAGCCGCTTTTAATTTTCATTTTTGCGGCATCAAACCCCACTTTTGTATCGAACCCTATCCCTACGCCGTTGACAAAATAACGGCCTTCGGGAAAAAAACCGCCTTTAACAATGCCTGCATCCAAAGGCTGCAGATTCCCGGCACAGATAATTTCCAGTGCTTTTTCCACATCTTGTGGGATTCCCGGCGTTGAAGAAAAATCATTGCCTCTGCCGACAGGAAGAATCCCAAGAATGGGCGGTTTATCCGGCTTTGGGTCCCGCGTCAACAAACCGTTAGCAACTTCATTACAGGTGCCGTCTCCGCCGCCGGCAATCACCGCATCATTTTCCTTCAAAGGAAGGTTCCGCACCATCTCCAATGCATCGCCCGGACATTTTGTCAGAAGTATTTCGAAATTTTTTCTTCTTTCCTGTAAAAAACTTTCAATTTTAGGGTATTGTTTAGCAGCCTTCCCCTTCCCAGCAATGGGATTTAAAATTACCCATATCTTTCCAATTTCAGACATACAGAAAGTATATATAATTTAGCGATTATTTGCAAGAATCTTGATCAAAACTTAAATTGCTTCATTTGAAAAAATATTCAATGGAAATGCTTGACAAACGCATAAATCTTGCATAAAATAAAAATTGGAGGTACTTATGAATATTTTGGCAATCAATGGTCATCCGGACAGAGAAAGTTTCGTTGCGGCGCTTTTTAATAAATATGTTGAAAATATTAATAAAAATAAACATGATATTAAAACGCTGGATTTATCTGCCATGAAATTTGATCCGGTACTGCGTTTTGGATACAGAAAAATAATGGATCCGGATAAAGACATTGAATTATCTCAGGAATTATTAAAATGGGCAGATCATATTGTGTTTTTTTATCCAATATGGTTTAGGGCTGTCCCAAGTTTATTAAAAGGATGGTTTGAACGTGTATTAACGCCTGGTTTTGCATTCAATATGGATGGAATAAAAATAACGAAACACTTAAAAAACAAAACTGCTCATTTGGTTATTACATGCGGCAGCCCTGTTTTTTTTCAAAAAATTAGCGGAAATATTGAAATAAAAACAGTAAAAAGAGTATTAGGTTTTAGCGGAATAAAAACGATTAAAGCTGATCGGCTTGGCAATGTCGTTGGGAAATTTGAAAATATAGAGAAAAGGAAAAAATTTCTACAACTAATTGGCACCCGTGCAATGAAAATATAATTAGTGTCCGTCTACAAAGTGCGGATGAAAGACCAGTGAACTTTAATCCGAATTACTGTGTAGATGGACACTTTCGAATCAATGGGACATTCTGTATCTTAAATCATTATTTGAACCCTCCTTACTCCTGGAAATTTAAAATAAAAACGCGCGCATCTTTCAAAAAAAAATAAAAAATGTTATACTTTTAACTAAGGAGAATATATGGCATTTGCATTAAATTCATACCCCATATCTTACCGTGCAAAATTTGACGGCAATAACTGGGAAGAAGAGTATCTGGAAAAACCTCATAAGACGCCGGAAGAAGAAGCGGCGATGACCCCGGAAGAAAAAAGCAAAATTGAAAATTCAAGGAACTTTTATGGCGACATGCCGCTGGTAAATTATACCAGCCAGTACGGCCTGGCCTGCTTTGAAGGATTAAAAGCTATTCCTCAAAAAAACGGCGGTTTGGCATTATTCC
>WRNF01000383.1 GCA_009776715.1 Treponema sp.
CTGTAGATGAAAAAAACTAACACGGCGTGGCGCACAACAAATGCTAACAAGACGAACAACTGCGCGAAGGCTTCAGCCTGAGCAGCGCGCCGCCCAGAGATACAGCCGTATGGCTGTAGATGAAAAAAACTAACACGGCGTGGCGCACAACAAATGCTAACAAGATGAATGAATGCGCTCAGAATTTATTCTGAGCAGCGTGTCATCCGCAGCGAAGCATCTACAAGGTAACTTGTAAGCAGGGGAGATGGTTCGCAGCAGGATCCAGGGCTTGCAGTGAATTTGCAATTTATAGTATAATCAATGAAATGAAAGGAAAAAAAACCGAACGGGATTTTTTTGACAGGATCCAGGATATTACAGAG
This sequence comes from Treponema sp., assembly GCA_009776715.1. The sequence continues at coordinate 366 of WRNF01000383.1, forward strand.
TCATTTTTAACTTGGAGAAAAAGAGTCAAAAAGAAAAAAAAGGAAAGACGCAGGAAAAGAAACACTGCTTTGGACTGGCTGCTTGCTTTTTTATGGGCAGCCGGCATGGTGTTAATTGCAAACCAATACATTATTCAGGCCTATGTAATTCCCTCTGGGTCCATGATCGATACTTTGAACATCAATGACCGGATATTTGTCAATAAAATTATTTACGGTCCTGAATTGCTGCCGGGGATTATTAAACTGCCCGGATTATTCAAACCGGAAAGAAACGAAATTATTATTTTTGAAAATCCGTCGTATATTTCTAAGGGTCCGGCTTTTGATCTGACACAACGCATAATTTATATGCTGACCCTTTCGTTTATTGATATTGACCGTGACTCCAGCGGGCAGCCAAGCCCTCATTTTTTAATAAAACGGGCAGTTGGCATGGGCGGCGACCGTTTTAAATCAGAGAACGGCGAGATGAAAATTTGTTTTGCCGGCGAAGACCGATGGATAGATGAAAGGGATTATTTAAAAGCAAAANGCTGGAACCATAAGCTTACCCGCATGGTAAGCGAAAATGAGCAAAAAATTCTGGATATTGCGGGANTGATAGCCGGATGGCAGGATTTAAGGCTGCCGGTACCGGAACATTTGCAGACGGCNTATGCATCAGCCCCCGTTATGCGATTCCCTGATTATCTTATTGAAACAACACGGCTTGAAACCATGCGCAGCGCATTTCCTCAGGAGTTAAGGTATGCTAAAGAACTGGCAAAAAAAAACCTTGGGTGGTATATCCCCGAAGGCAGGATTTTTCCTCTTGGCGATAACCGTGATAATTCCAGAGACGGGCGTTTTTTTGGGCCGGTGCCGGAAGTTAAGGTGTTAGGGAGAGGATCAGTAATATACTGGCCCCTTGGCAGAATGGGGTCTATCAGGTAATTTTTGTATGGCAATGTTTGATAAATCATTAAAATATTCTTACCTTGCACAAAAACGCGAACGCCATAAATTGCTTCAGCTTGTATTAATCTTTATTGTATTATTTTTACTGTATAACACATTTTGTGCTTTTGTTCTTTCAGTATGGGTTTTGGATAATAATTCCATGCAGCCGGGGCTTCAACCGGGGGACCGTTTTTTTATTCTTTCCTCAACCTTGCCACAATTATTCAGCAGTTTAGGGGAGCCGGAAGACAGGGTTCCCTTCGGACGGGGAAGTTTAGTTCTTTTGAACAGGGAGAAAGCTGAAGACCGAAACTGGTTTTTAACTGCGCTTGACACTGTTGTACGGTTTTTTACCGCGCAGCAGTTAAGCGTTTTTAGAAAAAATGAACAAATATATCTTAAGCGCCTTGTTGCTCTTCCCGGCGATGAGGTGAGCATGGTCAATTTTGAGATTAAAGTGCGTCCCGCAGGCAGTTCCTACCTATTAACTGAATTTGAATTTTCAGACCGTACCTACAATATAAATATTCCATTTGTTCCGGCGATTTGGAATGATTCATTGCCGCTTTCGGGAAATATGGATGTTATAACGCTTAAGCCCGGAGAATGTTTTGTCATTTCCGATGACAGGCTTAATTCAAGCGATTCGCGCACTTGGGGGCCTGTCCGGGTAAATGAAATTATCGGCAGCCCGATTTTCCGTTTCTGGCCGCCGGGAAGAATTGGCCGCCCCAATTCTTCGGCTGAATGACAGCGTCACTGTACATTCATATTCCTTTTTGCGCCTCTTTATGTGATTACTGTGATTTTTTTTCCGTTAAGCTTACCGATGATTCTGTACTGGATATTTTTATTAAAGTTTTGTTAGATGATATAAAAGAGCAAATAAATTTATTTAACATAGACTGCATTCCAACTGTGTATATCGGCGGAGGCACCCCTTCTGTTTTAGGTTCTGCGCGCATGGGACCTTTCCTTGCCGGCCTTCAGCGAATTTTTGCGTCTTTATCCGCTTCGCCGGGGGAATTTACCATGGAGCTTAATCCTGGAAGCGCCGATGAAGCGTTTTTGCAGCTTTGCCGGGACGGCGGCATAAACAGAATAAGCATGGGGATACAAAGTTTTTATAAAAAATCCCTTCAGGCAGTACACCGTGAATGTAACATACAGTTAACTGAACAGCGGCTGGCATTGCTCGCGCAATATTTTCCAGGGGCTTTTTCGGTAGATATTATTGCCGGCCTGCCTTTTAATACCCTTGATGTTTTAAAAAATGACATTGAGCGCGCTGTTTCCTTTGTGCCCGCCAGCCTCTCGCTGTACAGCCTTAGCCTGGACAGCGAAACGCCGCTTGGGAAAAAAGTTTCAAAATTGGGCGCTGCGGCCCTTTCCCTGCCCTCTGGCGATGCAGCCGATGAACTGTGGATAATGGGCCGCGGCTTTTTGGAAAATTCCGGTTACGCCCAGTACGAAGTGTCAAATTTTGCCCTGCCGGGAAAAGAATGCGCCCACAATATCCGCTATTGGCAAATGGAAAACTGGCTGGGCGCTGGGCCATCGGCTTCGGGAACCCTTATTGACGATGCGTCAGGAACAGGCATGCGGCATACTTACCCTTCGGACATTGAATCCTACCTTAGCGCCCCGCATCCCCGCATTAAAACTGCTTTCCGCGAGGAATTAAACCGTGCACAACTTATAAAAGAAAGTATTTTGATGGGTT
>WRNF01000384.1 GCA_009776715.1 Treponema sp.
ACGGATTTCCACAGATTTCCACAGAGGAATATAGATTTCGAGGACTGAAATAAAGAATAATCATTGGTTTTACACAGAATTTAAAAATAAAATAAAAAATCCGTGAAAATCCGTGGCTATTGCATATATGCCTTAGCGAGATGCCAAATGAAGTTAGAAACGAGTGTATTACAGGACTATATGGAGAATTGCTTTAAAATTACTGCCCACTATCCACTAACCGCTTTTTCCATTATAATAAACGTATGGCAGAACAATTAATTGAATACAATGGAAAAGCAACAATGGATAAAATCACGTCGCTGGCGAAGCGGCGCGGTTTTGTGTTTCAGTCTTCGGAAATTTACGGCGGGCAAAACGGCGCCTGGGATTACGGGCCCCTGGGCGTAGAGTTAAAAAACCGCATCGCCGCTGCATGGTGGAAGGAAATGACCCAGCTTAACGATGACATTGCCGGGCTTGATGCGGCGATTTTAATGCATCCGCGTACATGGGAAGCGTCCGGCCATGTGGAGAATTTTACCGACCCATTGGTTGACTGCAAAAAATGCAAGTCCCGTTTCCGTGCCGACCAGATTCCGCAGGAAAACATCAAGGAAAAAAAATGCCCTGAATGTTCCGGCGAACTCACTGATACGCGCAAATTTAACCTTATGTTCAAGACCAACATAGGGCCTGCGGAAGATTCCGCCAGCATTATCTATCTGCGGCCGGAAACAGCTCAGGGAATTTATGTTAATTATAAAAATATAATTCAGTCAAACCGGATGAAAATTCCCTTTGGCATTGCCCAGATCGGCAAAGCCTTCCGCAATGAAATTGTTACTAAAAATTTTATTTTCCGCACCTGTGAATTTGAACAGATGGAAATGCAGTTCTTTGTAAAACCCGGAACCGATGAACAATGGTTTGACGAATGGCGCAGGCGGCGCTGGGCCTATTACGAAAAGATGGGAGTGAAGACGGACAATTTGCGCTGGCACCGGCATGGGCCTGACGAGTTGGCCCATTATGCAAAAGACGCTTATGACATAGAATACTTATTTCCCATGGGCTGGCGCGAACTGGAAGGAGTCCACAACCGTTCCGATTACGACCTTGGCCGCCATGCCCAGTATTCGGGCAAGGATATGCAGTACATCGATCAGGACAATAACAACGACCGCTATACCCCGTTCATTATTGAAACATCAGCCGGATTGACGCGGACCCTACTGATGATCCTCTGCGATGCCTACGATGAAGAGACAGTCGCCTCCGGGGCAAATTCGGGCAGCAGCAGCGAAACGCAAAGCGAAGCCGGAGAACTGCGGACCGTGCTGCGCTTTCATCCCAGATTGGCGCCAATAACGGTTGCGGTGCTGCCCTTGATGAAAAAAGACGGCCTTGCGGAAATGGCGCAGGATATACGCAGGGAACTAAAGGAAGATTTTGCCGTAGATTTCGATCAGGCAGGGGCGATAGGCCGCCGATACCGCCGCCAGGACGAAGCGGGAACGCCCTTTTGCGTTACCATTGACTACCAGTCCAAAGAGGATAAAACGGTTACCCTGCGCTTTCGCGATTCCATGGAACAGGAAAGAGTCCCTATTGCAAAATTGGCTACAAAACTGCAACAGGAAATAAAAGCATATAGGAGAAAATTATGAACCGGAAATATATTAAAAAGATTTTAAAATTATTTTCTTTTTTAACATTAAATTTACTGTTTTTTTCTTGTGCCAGCAATTCTGCATTTAAACCGGTTGAAAGCCAGGTTGCCAATAACCAGTTTAATGACGGCGCAGATTTTCTTGAAAAAAATAAAAACAGGCTTTACTCAAATAAAGATGCAGTGCTTTATTATCTGGATAAAGGAATGCTGAACCACTATGCTAATCAATACGCCAATTCCACTAAAATGCTAGAAGATGCAGACCGTTTAATAGCGGAAGCATTTACCAAAAGCATCAGCCTGGAAGCATCAAGTTATCTGATTAATGATCTGGTACTGGAATACGGGGGAGAGGATTATGAGGATATCTATATAAATGTGTTTAATGCCCTTAACTATTATTACATGGGTGAATTAGAGAATTCTCTTGTAGAAATACGCCGGATGAATAATAAGCTGCAATATCTTTCCAATAAATATGACGCTGTTTTAACTAACCTGCAACAAAAAGCATTGGAGGATAATAAAGTTGAACTTCCTTCCAATCCAAATACTCCATCAAAATTCAACAATTCTGCCCTGGCCCGTTATTTGGGAATTTTGTTTTACCGGGGAGTTGGCTTGTATGATGATGCGCGCATTGACAGGGATTATTTACTGGCTGCTTTTGCAAATGCCCCTAATGTGTATTCTTATCCGATTCCAAATTCCCTCGTTGAAGAGCTAAGTGTCCCAGAAGGGATGGCCAGATTGAATATTGTTGCTTTTGGCGGGCTTTCTCCGCTTAAAAAAGAAAATGTTTTGCGAATCCCGCTGCCGGGGGTACGCTGGATAAAAATTGCCCTTCCGGAAATGGTAAGCAGAAAATCAGATTTAAGCAGGGTAGAAATAGTCTTTGAAGACGGAACCAGCCATACACTTGAATTGCTGGAAGATATTGACGCAGTTGCAAAAGACACATTTTCATCAAGGAAACAGTTTATTTACATTAAAACAATAATCCGCGCATCGGTAAAAGGCGCCAGTTCTTCTGCATTGAAAATTGCTGCAAATGAAGCTGAAGGAAATGCTGCCCTGGCTCTTGGTATAGCAAGCATCTTTACCCAGGCATTTGCAGAGATAAGCGAACGGGCAGATTTAAGAATATCTCGGTTTTTCCCGGGCAAGGCTTACATCGGGGGAATCAATTTGAAGCCGGGCAGGTATTCTTTTAAGGTAAGCTATTACAATGCAAACAACAGGGAGATTGCTTCCTTTGTGCATAACGATGTTGAAGTAAAAGAAAATGCCCTGAATTTGATTGAAACTTTCAGTTTAAAGTAGTTTTTTTGCATTAAATGAGCCTGTATCGCCCGGTAAAAATGGGCA
>WRNF01000385.1 GCA_009776715.1 Treponema sp.
ACACGGATTTTCACGGATTAAACGGATTCACACGGATTTTTAATTAATTCTGATTAATCAGTGTAAATCCGTGGAAAATCTGTGCCAATCCGTGGGCTTTTCTTTAATTTCATAAAAGTTACCTTGTAGATGGTTCACCGCAGGGCGGCGCGGCGGCTTGTCTATAACTTCAATATAGGGGTCAGGGGTTAGGGGCTAGGGGTTAGGGGTTTGGTTTGTAAGCGTATCGTGATGTTTTCTCGATTATCTAACGAACAACAATCCCCGATCCCTGGTCCCTACTTAAAAGTTACCAAATAGATTGTTCACCGCAGTACCTGTGCGTTTGCTACCGGTAATCCACAATTTCCTGCTCAATGCCGATGCCGGTTTCTTCAATGCAGTGCAAAAGTCCGGCAATTCCCGGAATAGCCCTGGTGTCCTGGCGTATTTTTACTGCTTGGCGCAGCATGGCGGGAGTGAGCTGCCTGCCCCAGGCGCGGTACTGGTTAAAGGCTGCGGCATCCATTCTTACAGGGGCGACCGGCCTTTCCGCAATGTCTTGAACATTCTGCATGATGAGCACACCGTCGGGGTCAAGGTCACCGGCATGGTAAAAAGAAAAGCCAGAGGCTGCAAGAATTTTAATCAGGGCGGCGGCGGCGCGGTTGGGGTAGCCGCCGGTATACAGGAAACAATCATAGCGGGAGATCGCATCGCTTGCGTTAAATTTTTGAGGGGAACCCAGAGCGTAAAAAGTTTCCTTGTTTTCTATGGTTAAAACGGTTTTTTCCTGTTTGTCTGTTAAAAGTTTTACCTCTCCGAATGTTTCAGCGCTTTCAAAGGGCAGGTTTAAAATGAGCCCCCTGGCGTTAACCAGAGGCGGGGCGGCATCTTTGTATTCAAAAATAATTTTCCCCGAAATCATTGTTTCGGGATAGGAACGGGCCAGAAAAGAAATATCCGGAACCGGGACTGCTTTTTGCACACGCGAAAGCAGCGGGGAATACAATGCCGGCAAGGTTTCCAGGCGTTTTGAATCCTGATACAGTAAAATTGACAGTGCGCGGGTTGTTATTTTTTCCAACTGCGCGGTGTCGCAGGCAAATTCAAAAAGTGTGGCAAGGTCTTCCATAGTTTGCGGATCAAGCCCCTGCCCAATTTCTTTAAGGCTGAAATTGCGGGAAAGGAATTCCAGAAAGGCAATTACTTTTTCTGCCTGCCCGTGTTTCCCGTCTCTGGCCGCAAGCGATTCTTTCATGGCCTGCGCTCTTTCGCCTAACATTGTTTTTATTTTGTCAACTTCGGCCTGGGGATAGGGCTTGCCTGCTTCCCTGAAAAGCCTTTTAAAATTTTCGCACCTTATGGTTCTTAAGGCTTCTCCTTTTTTGCCCTTTTCCCATGTAAGTATAGCAACTCCCTTTTGCTGAAGGGCCTCCGCTGCTTCAAGGTAGGATTCTTTCTCATCCGGATGCGCCGCATCAAAATCCGGAAATAACAACGGGGATCGGATAAGCAGGCTTTCCCGGTTTTTCCCCGTTTTTGCAGCAGAAGCAAAATATTTTTTAACAAAAGTGTTAATAATTCTTTTTTTCCAATTGATCATGTCAATCTCCGATCTCTTTATTTTTTAGTTTTTTTTCGCAGTGGGGTTTACACCCCATATGCGTTTACTTTGGATGCCAATAAACACAGATTAGCACGGATTTTACTGATTTTCACGGATTATTTTAAATATTAATTCCTAAAATCTGTGCAAATCTGTCTAATCTGTGTAAATTAGTGTTAAATTGTTATTAAGTAAACGCGTATGGGTTTACACCCCCCCCTCCGCTTGAGCTACCCACACTAAACTATTTCCCGCACAAGGTAACTGAATAGTTACTTAATCTCAATATCGCTCATGTCAACGGCATCAATGCTGCAGTCCCGTACCTTTACCGCGCTGCCGAAACGGCTTATTACATTGATGCGGTCCATGTAAGGCGCTATGGCTTCAATTTTTTCAGGCGGGACTGAAGTAATAATTTGCAAGTTAAGGTTATTGTAAAACTCAAGTATTTTGCCAATGCGCTCATCGTCCATGCGGTTAAACGCTTCGTCAAAGATCACCAGGCGCACGGTATTTTCGGGGCGGGCTTTGAAAAAACGGTAAAAGCAGGCGGCAATGGCGACATAATAAGGCGTTTGGGATTCGCCGCCGGATTTTTCCTTAAGCACTTTTTTAAGGGAAAGAATTACCGGGACATCATCATCATCAAGGTTGTCGGTTTCCTTTATCCTTATGTCGTATTGAAAATAAGTCCGGTAATCGCAGATGTCGCGTAACTCTTTTGAATCCAGTTGCGAGTCGAGGATGCGGTTAAAAAGTTCTTCCGCAGCTTTGCGTTCAGCCTGGTCTTCAATCTGGGAAAAAAGGCCGTCTTCAACAGAGGGGATTTTAGCCGCCAGCCGTATCACTTCAATCTGCCCCTTTCGCTCGGGAAGTTCTTCAAGGTGAAACCAGTATTGATCATGCCCGAAAAACAGGGTGCGAAGGATGCCGTTAATTTCCTTAAAGCCTTCTTTTGCTTCTTCAATGCGTTCATTCAAGCGTGAGATGAAATGATCCTTAAATTCTTTTTCCGCGTCCCTGTAAGCCCTTGAAATTTTTTCGCGGTATTCCGGCAGTTCCGATGTTTCCAGCCGTTTTAAAAGCTGTTCCGCTTCGTCATTTTCAGAAGGTTCCATGCCCAAAAGATAATGGAATTCATTTTCATAAGCCCTTACCAGTTTGCTGTATTCATTCCGGTAAGTTTCCGTAGTGGTTTTAAATCTTCTTAATGTTGATTCATAAGAGCTGCTTAGTTCTGTTATGCTGTTTTTAGCAAGTTTTTCTTCCGCATAGGTTTCGCAGCCGGCTATCATAAGAGGATAGAGCTGAGCGAAATTTTTAACCGCCGTGTCTTTTTCTTCTTCCGATTGGGTAAAGCGGTCAAGGTCTTCGCGGCAGACAGACAGTTTGTTTGAAAGGCCGCCCAGCCG
>WRNF01000386.1 GCA_009776715.1 Treponema sp.
GTCTTTCTGGGGCAGAGTCAGGGCGTATGCTTTTGCCTGTTCATAAGCTTTATCCAAATCCTTGCCTGGTGTTTTCATCTCGATGATGATATGGCCTTTCCAGAAAAGGTCGATATAGCCGCGCTCTCCGTTTTCAAAGCGGACTTCATGTTCAAACAGGGCAGCTTTTTTCCGTTCTATGCCAAAAATTTTAAGGAATTCGGTCTGGAAAGTTTGTGCATCGGCTTTTTCCTTGACGGTTTTGTCAGCGGACAGCAGCCTATCCGACCAGTCAAGCACGAAAGCAGAGGCTCTGGTTTTAATTTCGTTCCAGGACAAGGGCATAGTAACCTCTATTTGTGCGGCTGCATAGCCGCATTTTTAATCGAACATGAAACAAGGTTTCATGAGTTATTGTAACATAATAAGACTTAATGTTATAATAATCAATGTGGAAAATTATATTGGGCAAAAATTTAACTATTTAACAGTTCTTTCACAGTTTAAAAAAGACAGTAATTGGTTTTTTCACTGCCGCTGTGATTGCGGAAAAGAAAAAGACATTCATTCCCATAACGTTCGGCAAGGTACCACTAAAACATGCGGTTCATACGAATGTACAAGGCAGTTAAGATACGGATACATAAAGGATTGTGTTGGGAAAAAATTTTATAGCCTGACTATTCTTTCAGAAATCATTAAGGGAGGGAGGAGTTATTTCCATTGCCGTTGTGACTGCGGGCGTGAAAAAGTTTTTGCAACAGCTTTTTTTTTCTTTTATAATAAAAAGACCTGCGGGGAGTATGAGTGCCGAAAAAAATATATTAACAAACGGGATTATACCGGACAGAAATTTGCTTTTCTTACTGTTTTGTCTGAAATTAAAGAGGGAAATAATTATTATTTTATTTGCCGGTGTGATTGCGGGCGTGTAAAAAAAAGCGGGAAGTATTCTGTTTTAATCGGGACAACCAAAACCTGCGGATCGGAGGAATGTAAAGATAAAATACCAGGTTTTCGCGAAATACCGGATAATACAGGTAAAAAATTTGGCAAACTAACAGTTCTTTCGCAATTCAAAAAAGATAAAGAGTGGTATTGTAATTGTAAGTGTGACTGCGGCCGGAAAAAAACAGCAAAAATGTATAATGTCTTTATTGGATTTACTAGATCATGCGGCTGCGAAGCAGAAAAATGGTCCAGGGAGGGATTGCAAAAAGTAACCCCTGTTAACTTAACAAGGGCGGAAAATTCCAGTGTATTTTCCGTTCTTATAAATATGGGATATGCAAAGAACGGGCGTAAAATCGGCGTTGCCTTTCGTAAATGTTATGGCAGGAATAAAAAAAGTTATTATAAATGGTGTGCGTTTACCTATTTTATGGGAGTGCATAAAAGTTATTATTTCAATTCATACTCCGAAGCGCTTGAAAAACGTCTTCAGATTCAAAAAAAGGTATTAATGCCCTTTATACGCCGGAATAAAAAACTTTTGCCTAAATATGTTGATATTGATTATTGGCTCAACTTAAACAGCCATAAAAAGTTTAATGTAAAAAAATATGAGAATGAAAGAATTGCAGGGAAAACATTTGACTTGAAGGTATGATGGGCAAAGGGCATTCCCTAAAATTTAATCATCCATGAATATTTCCATTTCAATATTTATATAGCTATCATCATCGTTTATTGTTTTTTCCACAACCAGCATGGAACATCCGCAATCACATTTTAGTATTTCCATGGTTTCTTGTTTATTCATGTTTTAGCCTCCGTAAATATGCTCTTTTTTGTAATCTTTACTTCCCTCCGTGGCCTCCGTGGTTTACCCCTCTTCCCCGTAAACAGTTCCCCCTGTCAGCTTTTCATACAACTCAAACAAAAACGCTACCCGCTGGCTGTCATCGGTAAAAGTGCGCTTGTAAGCTGCTTCTACGGCCTTGTCCAGCTTTTGGCGGGCTTTTGACAAAGCAGGCGGCATGGCGACTGGATCATACAGATTGGCAAGGCTGCTATTTGGGAATTTTGCCCTAACGTCTAACACATTCTGTGCAGCTTTTTCTATTTCTACAGTTTGCTTTTCTGTTGGATTAGGCCAGGGGAAATTGTTATACACAATATCTTTTGAATAACGGTAATCGCTTTTTAACCTGCCGCACACATACCGCATCCACGCCATGTGCATAGCCGATGTTAAAACTCCAAAATGATAAACTGTGCCATTCGGAATTATTAAACAAGTATCACTTGCAATGGAATCTGCATTAAAGAAACCCATAGGAATATATTTTCTGGTTTCCGATGATACACGGGGAATCAATATAAAATCTTTGCCTTTAGGCTGGGTAATTTGAGCAAATAAATGCGGAACATCGGCAAGATGCGGCCTTGCAGACTTTTTTCGTATTTCTTTTACATTTTTAACACGCTCATACACCATTTTTAGCTTTTTAAGTTCTGACAGTTCTATGTCTGTAAGCCATAAACACCAGCGTTTTTTGTTATTTATAAATTCATACGCAGAAATAAAAGGCCTGAAAAATTTATTTGCAGCAGGCTCGTCTTTTAGAAATTGTTTTTTTTCTACATCAGAGAATAAAAATTCACCGCCATCGGCAGGCATATTGCCAAAATTCATATCAGGCACTTTGCATAATGGCGCTGCCCTGCTCATTATAAAAACATTGTTTCCGTCAACCAAATACGCATTAATCTGTTTCACATGTGTTTCCACAGGCTCACTTGTCACAGTTGTATATTGATAAATCTTTTTAACATCTCTGCCCGCAAGGGCAAAACCGATTATTACGCAATACACCGCAGCTTTACCCCGTGCCTCATTGCTCCATTTAAAAGTTTGATGGGCAAAATTAATTTTTATTCCATGCTTGTCCATTAATTCCGGCCAAAGTATAGGGACTTGCAAACCCTGGCAAATACTGTTAGTTGAAACAAAGGCACATTCAATTTCAGTATTCTGAATAAACTGCGCAGCTTTCATATACCAGCATGTTACGTAA
>WRNF01000387.1 GCA_009776715.1 Treponema sp.
ATTAATTAAAAATCCGTGTGAATCCGTTTAATCCGTGAAAATCCGTGTGCTATTGTTTATATGCCTTAGCGAGAGGCCAAATGAAGTTATAGGTAAGCCGCTAATTTACAAGGTCTTCAAAACAAATTCCTTCGCCGGCGGGGATGGGGCGGCGGGCTGTTTTGCCGGTTATACGTTCCGACCATGACGGGGGAAGGCCGGGGCGCAGGTTTTTTTCAGTCCGCAATGCCGCAAAATCTTCCGGTTTTAAAACATCGCCTTCCTTAATGTCATATAACGCATGAAGTGAACGGTTAGTGCGGGCATAGTTTTCGCGTTCAGAGGGAGCAAGCGATTTAACCCCGCTGCCCAATATTTGCTCAATCAAAGCTTTTCCATGCTGCCTGCAAAAACCGGATGTGGTTTCCAGCGGCCCGGCTTTGGCGGCTTTTTTAACCGCTTGAGCCATGCGTGAAAATTCCTTTGGCGGCAGGGCAATGGGATCATCCAGGCCGGCCCCTTCGCGGGAAAGGCAAAAATGTTTTTCGATGACTGCCGCTCCCTGCGTTACGGCAAGGGCCGGCACAAGTTCAGCGTCAAGGCTGTGATCGCTTACCCCCACGGCAAGGCCGAAAACCGACGACAGGCTGTGCAGCGCCCGCAGGTTGTAGTCGGTTTCCGGCGCGGGATACGCGGTTACGCAATGCAGCAGGCAGATATCAGAATGAGAACTGCCCAGAATTTGCAGGGCCTCTTCTATGTCTCCCAACATCGAGACCCCGGTAGAAAGCAGCACAGGGATATCCCAGCCTGCAATGTGCCGCAGCAGCGCGGTATAATTTAACTCAGGCGATGCGATTTTTACCATTTTTGGCTGCAATGCATGCAGCAGAGATGCGCTTTTGGGGCCGAAGGGGGTGCATAGAAACAAAAGGCCGAGCGATTCAATGTACTGTTTTAGTTCGGCAAAAAAATCAATTGGCTGCTCAAGCTGCTTAAAACGGTCGTAGAGGCGAATTTTTCCGCCGGGAAGGCTTACTTCGCCGGTATTGGGGTGAAGAATTTCATCGGCAAACACCAGTTGTAATTTGACGCAGCCTGCTCCAGAGTCGGCGGCAGCGGCAGCCGTCTCTTTCGCCTTATGCGCATCACCGCCATGCGAGGTTCCCAATTCCGCGATAATAAGCGGATTCCCCGCGTTGTATTCGGTTTCATTAATAATAATTGATTTATTCATTATAGTTTGCATGAATATTATCGGCCTCTATTAACAATGGATTAGCCAGGCATTTATAGGAGGCTCATTACATCTTCAAGTTTCACAGGATTGAAAGGCAGCGGAAACCTGGTGCAGGCGGCTGCTGCGCAAGCTGTAGAAAATTTTATTATTTCATTATCATCCCATCCCAGGGAAAGTCCGTATATGCAGCCTGCTTTGAATGTGTCTCCTGCGCTTAAAGTGCTTACTGCATTCACTTTATATGCATCGATTTTATTTATCCAGCCTCTCCTGCCATAGACGGTAGTTCCGCTGCCGCCGGTAAATATTACAAGAGCATTTGTATTTTCTGTATATTTTTTATGTAATTTTATTTTCCCTTCATCATTATAATATTCAGGCATAGAATCCCGAATCCAATCACTGGAAACTGCAATTATTGAAGCAAGTTTGCACATTGCATGATCAAATTTTACATCAATTGTTACAAAAGGCACGTTATTCTTATGGCAATAATGCGCTGCAAGAATTGACTCCCCGCCGAAAAACGGATCTATTCCCGCAGCCGTTACGCCCTTAATATCTTCTTCAATCGGCGTGTTCCATCGAATGATTTTTTTACTATAATAATCTTCATACAAAGATGTGAATTGCCCAAAAGCCGTACGGGTGTTTTTGCCGATAATAATAATTTCTTCAGTTCCTTCATAATCAGGATCATAATGCAAGCGGGAAATATCAACCCCAATATTTTCGTAGAATTTATTGATTATGCTGCGTGTGTTAAACCCCAGATAGTTGCCGTCCATTTTTACCTTACATCCAAGGGAAGTGAGTATGGCCGCCGCTACTCCTGTTTCGCCGCCCGGAAAAACAAATTTTTCTTTTATCTCGCTGTAGCCATCGGCTTGGGGAAAATCTCCGTGAAGCAAAACGGCGTTTGTGCATGTAATCATTCCATATAAGTATATATTGTGATTATTCATGGCAATTCCTCTACTCTAACCAAAATACCAGATTAATTTTTTCCATGGTTCAGACAAACAGCTTTTTAAAATTATAGCAGATAAATAAAAAAAATGGTAGACATTATTGTAATTTTATGGTAAAATATAATGATAGAAGGAGCATTTTATGAAAAACATTATTGCCGTCTTAATCCTTTTGCTGTTTTCGGTTTTTTGCGCCCGCAGCCTTTTTGCGCAAAATAATGCGCCTCCTAAATTCGCCCTTGTTATAGGCAACGGGAATTATGACGGTTTAAGCCGCCTTACCAATCCGGTCAATGACGCAAACGATGTTTCCGCCGCGCTGGAAACCCTGGGTTTTTCCGTTGACAGGCTGCTTAACGCCAGCCAGCAGCAGATTGACAGCGCGGTACTTCGCTTAAAAAACCGGCTGTCGGTATCCAAAGAAAGTTACGGCTTTTTCTTTTATGCAGGCCACGGCGTGCAGTCCGGCGGCGAGAATTATTTAATTCCGGTAGATGCCAATATCCCCGGCGAAAATTACCTTCGCAGCCGCGCGGTCTCTGTGCAGACCATACTGGACGATCTGAATGACGCCGGCAACAACCTCAATGTGATTGTGCTGGATGCCTGCCGCGACAACCCCTTCGGCTGGAGCCGCAGCGGCAGCAGGGGCCTTGCGGTACTGAACCGCCAGCCTGCGGACAGCATCATTGTGTACGCCACCAGTTCCGGGCAGACCGCCAGCGATGGAACCGGGCGCAACGGCCTGTTTACCAGCCAACTGCTGCAGAACCTGACAAAGCCGGGCATTGAGGTGAAAGA
>WRNF01000388.1 GCA_009776715.1 Treponema sp.
GGCATGCGCGGATCGTCCCAGCCGGAAACGTGTTTTTCCTCAACAAGGCTTAAAAGCCATCTCTTGCTCATAACGGTACGGGTCATGTTAAGCCGGGCAAATTCAATCTGCCTCGAAGGGAAAACTTCCGCCTCGGCAATAAACCACTCGTAAAGTGGCCGGTGAATCTCGTATTCCATGGAACACAACGAGTGGGTTATCCCTTCCTTTGCGTCGGACAGGGGATGCTGAAAATCATACATGGGGTATATGCACCACTTATCCTTCGTACGGTAATGGTGCTCCCGGCGAATCCGGTACATCACAGGATCCCTTAGAAGCAGGTTCGGATGGGTCATGTCAATTTTTGCCCTAAGGGTTTTTGCACCGTCGGGAAACTCTCCGGCACGCATCCTGGAAAAAAGGTCGAGGTTTTCTTCTACGCTGCGGTTCCGCCAGGGGCTGTTTTTACCCGGAGGGGTGTNGGTTATATTGTTCTTGTCCGGTATGGCAGTTCCCCTGTATTCCTTCATTTCTACTTCGCTTAAATCATCAACATAGGCTTTTCCCTTTTTAATGATCTTTACCGCAAGCCCATAAAGATATTCGTAGTAATCCGAGGCGTAAAATTCACGGTCTTCCCAATCGTAGCCCATCCATCTTATATCCCGCTTAATGGCTTCAACATAGGATTCGTCTTCTTTTTCCGGGTTTGTATCGTCAAAACGGAGATTGCACTTACCCCCGAATTTTTCGGCCATGTTAAAGTCGATAAAAAACGCCTTGCAATGGCCAATATGAAGCCACCCATTTGGCTCCGGGGGAAAGCGGGTATGGACATAGGCAGAGCGCCCGCTTTTAAGATCTTCTTTTATTATTTCACTAATAAAATCAGAACCGCCAGGATTTAAATTTTCCGGAGAATCAATATTTTCCATAGACAATCCAATTAGAAATTTGTTAAATAACAAATTCCCAGCAGCAATAAGGCATATACTACGTTCCGGTCAATATTTCCTGCCCAGACAGCCCCTTTTGCACCGTTTATTTGCCCTCCATACCACCAAAAAAGCCCCATTTGCGTATCAATTCTTAAAACGTATTCGGCAAAATCTTCTTTTTGGCTTTGGGTACTAAAAAACAAATAGGCCAGTTCTTCCAGGATTGTTCCGAATTCCTCAAGAGCCTTTACGTAATCTCCATTTTCGATGAAAGCAATAAAAGGCAAAACCTGATCCAGCAGTTTTTCCTTGCGCGCTTCATCGGCTTTTTCTACCCAGGTTTTTTGAATTAAAAGATCCAGATTATTCTGAAAGTGATCCAATAAATCCATGGCTGTTTGGCCTGATTTATAGTTATTCCAGAGCAGCCTGTAGTCCTCTCCAATGCCAAGTATATCAGCAAAAGCATTGGCGGCTTCTATGGAAGGCCCCTTGCCGGTAGAAAAGCCTTTTGGGGGAAACAACTTTTCTGCTACACGCCGGTATTCCCTTGGGATGGCTTTACTGGCACAAGGCGGACAAGCAAACATAACTTAATGATTGCAAATAAAACAGAAAATAGTCAATCTACTCATGATTAAACCTTACATAATTGAATTTATTAATTCAACGGCCTCATCGTAGTCTCCGGTTAAGACATTTCTTAAAATATTTTCAACAGCAGGTCCAACATCAGCAGCATGAGAAAACTCCCTAAGCACGCTGACTGCTTTCTTTATTTCAGCAGAATCGAACGATACAAGCGCTGTCTTTAATCCGGATAATCCGGCATTCAGCAATTCCCTGTCTAAAACAATATTTTTGCTTTCCTCTGCCTTTATTGCCAGAAATTCATTTATCTTAAAAAGAAGCGCTTCCAGATTTGCAATGAATATGGAATTGTTTGCCAGAACAAAATTTAAATCCCTCTTTGTCCCTGCTATTTCCAGTATTCTGGCAGCGCCGGACAGCTTTTCAGCTCCAATATTGGCACAGGCCCCTTTTAGCGCGTGTATAAAAATAGTATAAAGGGACAAATCGTTTGCTTCCAGGCATTTGGCAATTTCAAGAATTTTCTTGTTTCCGTCCCTGTAAAAAATGCCGAGAGTGCTTAAATAGGTTTTTAAAGAGCCGCCGACTATTTTAATGCCGGCTGCTGCATTCAACCCTTCAATTTCAAAATTCCCGCCGCTTTCAACCGCATTTAAGCTTTCTGACGTTTCACCAACAGCGCCTTCGGCTGAGCCTATCTGCTTTTCCTTTGGAATCCATTTTTCAAGAATGGCGTTTAACTGAATTGTATCAATTGGTTTTGACAAAAAATCGCTAAAACCATTTTCCTGAAACATTTCCCTCGAACCGGAAACAGCATTTGCCGTAAGTGCGATAATGGGCAGCTCTTTATAATGCGGATCTTTCTCGCTCATTTTCCTGATACGGAAAGTAGCTTCCACTCCATCCATTACCGGCATCATATGATCCATGAAAATAAGGTCATAATTTTTTTCGGCAACCATTTCCAAAGCCAATTCGCCGCTTTCGCAAGTGTCTACCTGCATTTTATAAGGCAGCAATAATCCTTCTACTACGCTTAAATTGGTATTAATATCATCAACCACGAGCACATTTGCAGTAGGCGCAGTAAACCAGGAGTATATTCCCAGATTCGTTCCCCAGGTAGAATTGTCGCCAGTACCATTTAAAATATTTGCAACTGAAATGCAATGCACCGGCATGGCCAATATTTTTAGCTTGGTGTCAGCAACCATTTCCCCAAAACCTGCAAGCAGAACTATTTTAGTTTTATCTCCAAGCTCCTGCAATTTTTCCTTAGCGTTAATATACAGCGCATAAGAAATAAAAATAAAGGAATATGAATTATTCTCTATTTTTTGGAAAAATTCCGTGTCGTTTAATGCAATTTCACAATAAACACCAAGACTATCAATGGTACAAATTATCGAACACGCGTAAATATCACGATGTTCATAGACAAGTACATTTATCTTTTCAGGGTTATCGATAGATGCG
>WRNF01000389.1 GCA_009776715.1 Treponema sp.
GGCGAAAACAACCATGGCGCCCCGTCAAGGGGCGTTATTTCAAAAAAACCATACAGCCCAGGCGCCAATTAAGGCAGCACGAGCCATAATGCAACCGCACCTTTAGGTGTGCCGCACCTTTAGGTGCGCGTCAGCGCCGCCACCGTAGTGTTAACTTAATATGCTAAATAAATCGAATAATGTCAATAGCTGCTGAAAAAAAATATCGGCGTTCAGTTATAATTTAAGCGTCAATTTTTACGATGTTTTTTCGATTATCTAACGCACAACAAACCCCTGATCCCTGCTCACAAGTTACCAAAGAGATGGTTCGCTGCGGAGTAGTGCGGGGGCTTACTTTGTTAGTATTTATTGCGCGCCTCGCCGTGTTACTTTTTCACAAACACAGCCTTACAGTTGCATCGCTGGGCGGCGCGAAGCAGAGGCTTTTCTTTTAAACCCTTCTACTCGTGCATATGCAATAGTGTTTAAAGGTGAACGGACACCGCAGATAAGGTAATGATAGGCTATGCCGGCAATCATTGCGCCGTTATCGCCGCAGAATTCTGACCTAGGAAAAATGCAGTGAAGATTATGCTGTTCGGCAAGGCAGGAGCGAAGGCAAGAGTTAGCTGCAACACCTCCTCCGGTAACAATGGTTTTAAGGCCTGTGTCTTCGGCGGCATTCAATAACGCCCTAAGCAAAATTTGCACGGCTGTTTTTTGAAAAGATGCGGCGATGTCTTCAGGCTTAATTTCACTGCCTTTTTTTGTTTGAAATTGATTGATCTGGTTTATTGCCGCATTCTTTAAACCCGAATACGACATGTCATAGCGAGGCTCCTTTGCAGAACGGATTTTAACCCAGGGGCTGTTTTTGTGCAGGCTTGGCATGGGAAAATGGAAAGCCCCGCTGTTGCCGCCCTTAGCCATGCGGTCGATTACAGCGCCGCCGGGATAACCAAATCCGTAATGTTTGGCAATCTTGTCAAAAGCTTCTCCTGCCGCATCGTCAATGGTTGTTCCCATGACTGTGATGTCATCAAAGGAATCTGCCCGGCAGATAATGGTATGCCCTCCTGAAGCTAAAAGCCCCAAAAAAGGATATGCCGGCGGCGAATTTTCGGAAAGCTGCGAAGCGTACAGATGCGCTTTCATGTGATCTACAGCAATGAAAGGGAGTTTTTTCGCCCAAGCGTACGCCTTTGCAAAGGATAAGCCAACTAACAGCGAACCCAAAAGTCCTGGACGGTTAGTTACCGCAATCGCATCAATTCCATCCGGTTCAAGCCCGGCCTTGTTCAATGCTTCTTTCACTACATCATAAATCCATTCGGCATGCTTGCGGCTTGCAATTTCCGGAACGACACCGTTATACGGAGCATGAAACGGAATTTGGGTGGCGACAACATTGGAAAGCACCTGTTTGCCGTTTTCTACTATTCCAGCAGCACATTCATCACAGGATGTTTCAATTCCTAAAACTTTCATTATTTTTCTATTATATATATTCTTTATAATTTGCCAAGTTATAACAAATAATGTCTACCATTTTTTTTATTNATCTGNTATAATTTTAATGTATGATGGATCTGATTGGCGGATTATCTCGATTATTTTACAAGCTGGGCTTTTTTGCCAAAACACTTGGGGCCGTGGGAAGTTTTATAAAGCGGCGGAAAGTATCTACGCGAATTTTGGTAATGCAAATTTACTTCACCTTCGTGCAGGCAATGGGCATTTCAACCTTGCTGGCCATGGGCATAGGCGCGGGAATAATTGTTATTGGAATGCCTTTTCTGGAAATGATAGGCCAGCAGGACCTTATCTATCCCCTGCTTGTTATCATCATTACACGGGAACTTGGCCCTTTGCTGACGGCATTCATCATCATTGCCCGTTCCGCCACTGCCATTGCCACGGAAATTGCCGGCATGGTTATTAGCCACGAGGTAGAAGCCTATATTTCAGTGGGCATTGATCCCTTTGAACACCTGGCGGCTCCCCGTTTTCTTGGGGTTACCATATCGGTGTTCTTTTTAAATTTGTACTTTTCCATATTTGGGCTGGGCGGATCTTTCCTGGTTGTCCAGATTTTTAAAAATATGCCCGCCGGTTATTATTTCAGCAATCTTCTGGCAAATTTAAGCATGCAGGATATTTTTATTTCAATAATTAAAAGCCTTGCCTTTGGAATGATAACATCCATTGTCGCCCTTACCGAAGGGCTCGGCGTGGAACGGGCAAGCACGGAAGTTCCCGTTGCGGGATTAAAAGCAGTGAGTAAATCTTTTGCCAGTTGCATATTGGTTTATATACTGATTTCTGCTATATTTTATATAGTTTGAGGTAAAGATGGCTGCAATTATTGAATTGAAAAACATCAGTTTTACGGCGCAAGGCAGAAAGCTGGTAAAAAACGCATATTTTCAATTTGAAGAAGGCAAAACCATTGCCCTTATCGGACAGTCCGGGTGCGGAAAAAGCACGCTGTTAAAATTATCAGCCGGGCTTATAGTTCCTGATGAAGGAGAAATTTTGTATAAGGGAAAAAATATATTCCGCATGAACCGCCTGGAAAACCTCTCGTTCAGGTGCGAAAGCGCAGTGGTCTTTCAGGATTCGGCATTATGGGCAAACCAGAATCTGTACCAGACGCTTGAACTTCCCCTGCAACTGCATTTTCCCGAAATGACTAAAAATGAACGGGATGAAAAGATTAAAGCAATGGCTCTTTTAGTCGGCTACCGGAAAGACCTGCTGGTGCGCCCTTCCCAACTGTCCATGGGCGAACAGAAACTGATAGCCTTTGCCAGGGCTATGATCTGCAAGCCAAAATTGCTATATTTAGATGAATGGACAGAATCTCTTGATGAAAGCGCCTCTCAAAGGCTTATTGGCATTGTTAAAAAAATTCAAAACGAAGGAATAACCATAATTATGATAACGCATAAAGTCAGCATTATCCAGGATATTGCAAATGAAGCAGTAATAATCATTGAAGGAAAAA
>WRNF01000390.1 GCA_009776715.1 Treponema sp.
ATATTGTCGGCGATGCTCATATTCCCCACAAGGCCCATGCCAAGACGGTCCTCGGGAAGATAACTCATAAGCTCTTCTTTTTTGCCGGTTTTCCGCAGCATTAACCCAAGAAGGCCCTCTCCGTGAAATTTAATTTCTCCTGCGCTTGCTTTTCTTATGCCTGCAATGGTTTCGCAAAGTTCATTTTGGCCGCCCCCGGCAATTCCGGCAAGGCCAAGAATTTCCCCGCTGTATAAATTAAAACTAATTCCGTCAAACAAAAGTTCCTTCTGCTGTCCCCGGCAGCAAAGATTTTTTACTTCAAGAACAGGATTTTCACTGGTTTTTGGCTTGGCCCTTTCTATTTCCAAAGATACGCTTGTTCCAACCATCATTCCGGCTAACTGCCGGGGATTGGTAAGACCGGTGGCAACAGTTTCTACGGTTTTGCCTTTTCGCATAACAGTTACCCTGTCGCTTATTTCCATTACCTCGTTAAGTTTATGGGTAATAATGATTATGGCGCATCCTTCCTGTTTCATTTTTCTTAACATAAAAAAAAGTTTTTTTATTTCCTGCGGAGTAAGCACGGCAGTGGGTTCATCCAGAATTAGAATCTGCGCTCCCCTGAACAGCAATTTTAACAGCTCGACTGTTTGTTTTTCCCCGATTGACATATTATAAATTTTTTTATAATGATTCAATTTAAGGCCGAATTGCTCTTCAAATGCGGATATTTTTTTGATTATCTGTTTTTTTTTAATGAAAGGGTTATAATGCCTTCGCCCTGCATGTTCATTTCCCAGGCTGATATTTTCCCATACATTCATTACAGGGATCAGTTTGTAATGCTGATGCACCATGCCAATTCCTGCGGCAATGGCGTTATGTGGAGAGCGGAAACGGCATTCCTTTCTGTCTATGCTGACGAAACCGGAATCGGGAAGATAAATTCCGGCAAGAATATTTACCAGAGTGGTTTTTCCCGATCCGTTTTCACCAAGCAGAGAAAGTATTTCCCCGCGGTTTACTGATAGGCTTGCGTTGTCATTAGCCAGCACAGTTCCAAATTTCTTTGTAATGCCATGCATTTCAACACATGGAGAAGATGCCGTCTCAGGGTGCAATTACCCCTCTCACAAACCAGCTCATATTCCAAATTTCGTCATCGGTCATTTTGGTTCCGGCTGGGACCTGTTCGATGCCGTCCCTGTCGAATAAGGGACCGGTGAAAGGTTCAAGCTCGCCGGATATAATTTTTTCCCGCGCTGCATCAACCGCTGGCGGAGTTCTGGGATCGTTGTTTTCAGTCAGTGTGTCCAAAGAAACGGTTCCCTCTCTTAAGCCTTCCCAGTATGCCCGGGATTCCCATGTTCCGTTTAACAAATGGGTAATGTCATCAACATAGAATTTTTCCCAATGGAACAGCGGGGCAGTAAGGTAAGCACGTGGCGCAGCGTTGGCGGTTGATGTGTTATAACCCACCGCAAAAGCCCCTCGCTCCTGGGCCGCCATTTGCGGGGCAGTGGTATCCTGGTGCTGGGCAATGACATCGCAGCCCTTATTTAATAATTCAATGGCAACCTGTTTTTCCAGTGTTGGATCATACCATGTGTTGGTCCACAGAACTTCAACTGTTGCTTCAGGATTAACCGATTGAACGCCAAGGGCAAAGGCATTTATCCCGCGTATAACTTCCGGAATGGGATGGGCGGCGACATAGCCAATTTTATTCGCTGTTGTTTTATACCCTGCCGCAATGCCGGAAAGGTAACGGGCCTGATAAATTTTTCCAAAAAAAGTGCTCATGTTATCTGCTCGCAAATAACCTGAACAATGGCCAAAATATACATCAGGGAAGTCTTTTGCGGCTCTTAGCGTCCAGTCCATAAACCCAAAGCTGTTGGTATAAATAACATTGCAGCCAAGATCGATTAGGTCGCGGATTGTTTTTTCGCAGTCGGCATTTTCCGGGACATTTTCTGCATAAAGGCAGTCAATCCCCATTGCCTCCAGCGCAAGGCGGCCTTTATCGTGCGCCTGCGTATATCCGTCGTCATGTATTGAACCGATGTAGACAAAACCTACCTTAATGCTGTCTTTGCCAAGGGCAGCCTCTGTTTGGCCTTGTTCAGAATCCTGTTTGCCTTTACAAGCGCCAAGAATCAGGCCAAAAAACAGAGCAAATAATAAAACTCCAATAAGCAATTTTTTCATGCATTCCTCCTGCAAAATAAATAGAGTTGTTCGGAAACTAACCGAGTTGCCGAACAAGTCCAATAAATTAATGTCCGGCTTCTGATTTAAATTCAATCCAGATGCGGTTATGTAATTCTTCAGCCTCCGGGCTAATATTTTCAATCATTTCCATGTTCTTAAAATTCCTGAAATTTACAGGCAGTGTCAGGAATTCTTTATATTCCTTTTTGATATATGGGTCTGAGCCGGAAAAAGTGCTGTAGTAACCCAGATATTCAAAACAGCGTGCGCCGCGTTCAGGATCGAGTATGTAATCCAAGAATGCATATGCAGCCCCGGCGTTAGGCGCATTCAACGGAATAAAAGCCGGCATAATGCCAAATCCCAGGCCTTCCGAGGGAAACACCACTGCAAGTTCAGGCATTTCCATTTTTGCTATTGTTACCTGCGATGTGTACATTACTGCTATGGATACTTCCTGAGAGATTAATTCGTTTTGCAGTTCGTCATCGCGGATAAGCCGGATGTTTGGCGCAAGCAATTTTAACAATGTTCCTGCTCTTTGTATTGCTTCCAGATCGTTGGTATTGTAGCTTTCCCCTAGTACCTTTAATGCCATGCCGTTGATCACACGGAAATGATCGATAATGCCCAGGCTGTTTGCCAGTTCCGGTTTCCATAAATCCGCATAACCGTTTATCGGTATGTTTACATATTGGGGATTGTACACTATGGTTTGAATTCCTGCTCCGTAAGGAACGGTATATTCATCCGCGGGATCGTAGTATTGTTTTTGATACAGCGGATTG
>WRNF01000391.1 GCA_009776715.1 Treponema sp.
AAAAAATAAAAAAAAGGTCAAGCACTGATTTTCAAAAACTGGCTGTTGAAAAAGCATCTTATTGTTCTCCTGCCACCCAACGGCGGATCACTCTGTCCAGACGGTGAATATCCAGCGGTTTTGAAAGCACATCCTGAAAACCCCATTTAAGGAAAATGTCGGTATTGCCGGTAAGCGTATTGGTGGTAAGGGCAATGATCGGCACAGTCCTGGAATACTCACTGCCAATTTCATTGCGTATTTTATGCACTATCTCTCTTCCGTCCATACCGGCCATCATGCGGGTCATAAAGATTGTATCGTACTGCGGTTGAGCTTTGCGGACAAGATCGATCGTTTCCTGTCCGCTGCTAACGCAATCTACCAGTATTCCGTAAGGTTCAATCATTGCTTTAGCAACGCCAAGATTCAAAGGCCCATCGTCTACAATAAGCACCCTTTTCCCGGGAAGCTGCACACGGTTAAGATCGGCATTTTCCCTGCGCCTCTTTTCAATATATTTAAACTTTTTAAGGTCTTCTGCAACATCGGCATGAATAATTTCATCGTCAACATATTTTTGAGGAATCCGTACCGAGAAAACAGAACCTTTACCGACAATGCTTTCTACTGAAATTTTGCCGTCCATTAGATCGGTCATTCTTTTGGTCAGGGCAAGGCTTAACCCGGCGCCCTTTAAGCTGCGCATATTGCTGGTATCCTGGTTGCTGTAATCCAGGAAAACGCTGTCAATATCCTCCGGTTTTATGCCGGTGCCGGTATCTGAAACAGAGGAAACCAGCCATATTATATCTCCTTCTTTTTCTGTTGCAATTTTCCATTCAACAGTTCCTTCACTGGTATCATTAAAGGCATTGATCAACAGGTTATTGAATACCTGCCGTATACGCAAACCATCTCCGACAAGACGGACAGGCAGGTTATCTGCCGGCATAATTTGAAAACTGATTGGCTTGGAACCAATATGAGAAATGTTGTTTTTTACCGTTTCGTTGATTAAATCCGGCAGATTATATTTGCCGGCAAACATTCCGAATTTGCCCGATTCCATATTGGAGATATCAAGCAGATCATTGACAACGCCCAAAAGATTAATGCCCGTTCCATACACTTCTTCAATATTCTGAACAACATCATTGGGCAGGCCTCTTTGGGTAAGGCTTAAATCGGAAAAACCGATAATTACATTTAACGGAGTGCGCATGTCATGGCTTAAATTGGAAAGGAAGGTAGTTTTTGCTTTGGCAAGCGCTTTTGCCAATTCAAAAGGCTTTGCAATTACGCCCGATGCAAGGGCAGCGGCAATCATGCCAAGCCCAAAGAATATTAAGCCCGAAATTATCAGCAAATAACGAATCTCGTAAAAAGAACTTTCTGCAACAGGGGTAATAACGGCCAGGGCCCAGTCATCCTCCAGGAGCCAGTCAAAGGACTGCATGGCAGATTCACGTGCTGCTTGTTCTCCCTCAGATAACCCAAAAGTTTCCAATTCAACCGAGGCGCCAATCGGCATAAATGTAATAATATTGTCTATGCTTTCACCGCTGCTGTCATCAGGCATGGTAAAACGGTCGGAGCCAATTTCACCGTCAATCATTTTTCTGACAACTCTGGCTGCATCATCGTATTCTGCATTATCTTTGGCAAGTTCCAGGAAATTGCGCTGCTCCAATACCCATTTATAGTTAGCATCCACAGCGGAAATGATTTTTCCGGTTTTATCGACTATTGTGACATTTCCGGTTTCCTTGTTCATTTTAAAAAAGGCGCTGTTTACAGTAATTACCACAATTCTGGTATTTGTCCCTTCTTCGGCGGCGTAAGGATCCTCTGGCAAGAGAATGTAAAAAACAGATTCATCCGGCGAAAGCAGGTACGAAGAAGACACGGCTTTTTTGCCTTCAAGCGCTAAATTTGCCAATGCGTTTAAATTTCCGTTTACTTCGGGCAAATGATAATTGAGGGGATATGACAATACTTGCCCAAAAAGTTTGGATGCTCCTCTGCCTCCAGATGAAACAAAAACCGAAATCGCCATTAAATCTGCATATTCTTCTTTGTAACCTTCAAAGGTATAAGAAATTTCCTCGTAAATATTTAAACTGCCCGGAGTGTTTTTAATTACTGAGGCAATTGAAGAAGCGTCTCCCACAAGCTTGTTGATTTGGCTTGTAACGTTCTGATTGGCCATAATGACCATTTCCTGCATTTTGGTTTTAAGAGTTTCCAGTATCCGGCTCTGCGCCGAAGAAACGCTGATTATTACGCTCGAAGCGGTAATCACCAAAACAATCCCCATGATGATGAGAAAAACTTTAATGCGAATTGACATGATTGTCTCCTTATACACCTCCCTCTCTTAAATTATAGTTTATTCTATAAAAAATTGAAAGAGGAATTCCAGGAAAAATGTATTTTTTATTTCTACTGCAGCCCTTGTATTTTCTCCATTTTCTTGCGAAAATGTGCGAAAATACATATAAAAAGGAAGGTGTCCGAAGAAGTTCCTAACTTTTCGGACACCCCCAAGAACTGCCAATCCTTCAGTGATGCAAGAGCTTCTACCTTTTAAATTTCAGGGATTCCAGGGTTGATCCGTTTCGGGAAAAGCTAAACCAGAGTTCCTGAGCCGCTTTTTCACGCAAGGTTTTGTAGAAAGCCGCTATGTCGGCAACATTTTCACCGTTTACTGCCTTAATTAAATCGCCTTGCCGCAAACCGACAATATCTGCCGGGCTTTTGCCAATAACCTGCATCACATACAAACCGGAAGCATTATCGTCCAATTCCAGGGATTTTCTTATTTCATCGGTAAGCGGGAATATATGCAGGCCTGGCCACAGTTTGTTATTATCGGATGCGACGGTATCGGTTCGGATTTCTATGCGCACTTGAACTTCTTTTACCGCGCCGTCCCGAATAACGGTAAATTTTGCATTTTCGCCGGGTTTTATGTCTCCAACCATTCTGGTAAGCTGGTTT
>WRNF01000392.1 GCA_009776715.1 Treponema sp.
AAGTGGGTTCCGCCAGTGCCGCCCGCCATTAAATTGCAGCCGCAATCCTGCGCATGGTGCGGCAAACCCATCAAAGAAATTGCCATTGCAATTTCTGAACCAAATACCAATAAACCGGTGCATTTTGACTGCGTAATAAACAGTATAAGCGAAAAAGAACGCCTTGAAAGAGGCGACACGGTAAGTTACATTGGCGGCGGACGTTTTGGAATTGTCCATTTTAAAAACCCTCATAATACCCAAGATTTTAGGATTAAAAAAATTTTTGAATGGGAGAACAAGGATTACCGTTCTGAATGGCGTGAAATATTAAGCGGCCATTTTTCAGTAACTTGAGATAGAAGCAAATGGAAGAAGACAAAGCTGTCGGTGATTTTAAAGAGGCAAAACGAATTTTTTATGAAAATGAGAAAATCGCAGGGAACTTCGATTTTCTGCAGGAACTTGGGGTTTTTGCTTTTATTGACAGCCTAATAAAAGAAACTTTAAATTATAAAACTTTGCTTACCAAAGCCATGGATATTTTTAACAATACCAGTATAGATGAAATATTGGATGCAACAGTGTGGCAAATTTCCGATTATTTTCTTCCTTCATATATTTCATTTCTGTGGAAACCAATTCAAAGCCGCCCGGACATTACCATTCGGGCATACCAAAATTATAAACCAGTAGACATTGGTTTAAGAATAGACAACATTACAGCGTTTGAACCATTTTTCCAGCAATACCCCAAACCTATCAATTTTGATGATTTAAGAAAAAAATTAAACAACGAAGAGGCAATAATGCCGTTTATGTCTGTTATGCCGGAAATTATTATCCCCATTCTTGGTCCCTTTGGATTATATGGAATAATTCTTGTAGGGAAAAAAATTATGGAAACCGAATATAACCATCAGGAGCTGGAATATCTTCAACAGTTAATGGCTTTGGTATCTCAGGCTATAAAAAACCATTTGCATTATGAACATTCACTAAGGGATGTAAAAACAGGCCTGTACAACTACGGTTTTTTTATGACCCGTTTTAAGGAAGAAGTTACCAGGACAAAACGCAGTTCTTACGCATCCTCGCTTATTGTAATGGATGTTGACAATTTTAAAAAATTCAATGACTCTTTCGGGCATCTTGCCGGAGACATGGTGCTGGAAAAACTAGCCCAGGTGGTACGCCTGAATGTACGCACCGACGACATTCCCTCCCGTTTTGGCGGAGAGGAATTTACTGTTCTTTTGCCCAGCACCGATATTTCAACCGCTTGGCTGGTTGCAGAACGCCTAAGAACCAACATTGCCATTATGCAGGTGCAATGGGAGGTTCCCTTGCCGCAGGTAACAATAAGCCTGGGAATATTTGCCTTCGATAAAAGCTCAGGCATTGAAGCCAATGACATTCTCCGCCGTGCCGATGAAGCGCTGTATATTTCCAAAGCCAAGGGAAGAAACTGCAGCACCATTTGGGAAGCAGGATTAATTGATAAAGTTAATGCACAAAAATAAAACGGGAATACTATGATAGGCATAATAGGCGCAATGAAAGAAGAAATAGAGCTTCTTCGCGGTTCCATGGAAACAAAAAATATTCAAACAAAAAATATTCAAAAAGAAGGGGAATTTGAATTTATTACAGGAACGCTGGACGGAAATGA
Source organism: Treponema sp. (assembly GCA_009776715.1). The sequence continues at coordinate 1,652 of WRNF01000392.1, forward strand.
CATAGTTCTTTTGCAATGCGGTATAGGCAAGGTAAACGCTGCCGTTGGATGCGGCCTCTTAATTCAGCTTTTTAAACCGAATTATATAATTAACACCGGTTGTGCAGGCGGCATCAATCCAAATTTGCATTTTGGCGATGTAATTGTATCCTCCGGCCTTTTGTATCATGACGTTGATCTTTGCGCATTTGGTTATGCCCCGGGACAGCTTCCCGCCCTTCCGCAAATATTCAGCGCAGACGAAACACTGGCGGCTGCTGCGGAACAGGCAATCAGCGAACTAAAGCACGAAGGAAAACTTCCTGCCGCCCTGAATTATTGCAGGGGAATTATAGGATCGGGCGATGTCTTTATGCATGATCCGCAGAGAATTAATGTTATGCGTCAAATTTTTCCGGAAATAGCCGCAGTAGAAATGGAAAGCGCCGCCATTGCGCATTGCTGCCATTTATTTGCAATTCCGGTCTTGGTTATCCGCGCCCTTTCCGACATTGCCGGCGCCGAATCGCCGTTAAAATTCGATGAATTTTTACCTGTTGCATCAAAACATTCGGCAGAAATTGTCCGCCGGATTATTAGCATAACTCTTTGGCAATAAAAGCCGGAGAAATTGAATTAAGGATTATTTATGGAAAAAATTGCCAGTTTTCAAATTGACCACACAAGGCTTAAACCGGGAGTGTACCTATCCCGCAAAGACCGGTTCGGCAGTACCGTGCTAAGCACTTTTGACCTTAGGTTTAAGGAGCCAAACCAGGAGCCGGTTATTGACCAGCCTGCGCTGCATACAATAGAACACCTGGGGGCAACTTTTTTTCGCTCCCATCCCGAATGGAGTCCAAAAACAGTGTATTTTGGCCCAATGGGCTGCAGAACCGGTTTTTACCTTGTGGTAGAAGGCAGCCTGACCTCAGAGGAAATACTTCCCCTGCTGCGCGAAATGCTGCAATTTGCAATTAATTTTGACGGCCCAATCCCCGGCGCATCGGCTGTTGAATGCGGCAACTGGCAGGATCAAAACCTTAACATGGCCCAATGGGAATGCCGCCGGTACGCCGAATTGCTTAAAAACCCCTCCAGGGGAAACCTGAATTACCCTGAGTAAATTAAGGAAAAATTTCAGTAAATCCCCTCAGAAAACTTGACACATCTATAAATTGATGCTATATTTAAAGTTGGTTTTAAGGAAAATTCCAAAAAACAGGAAAACCGTAGGGTTTTCTAAAAAAAATTAATTATGGAGATGAGTTATGAAAAAAACAATCTTTCTTGGCATTGCCGCGGTTTTTACGCTGGCAATTTTTTCCTGCGGTAATTTTGCC
>WRNF01000393.1 GCA_009776715.1 Treponema sp.
TATTTTATATGTAGTTAACACAATGCAAAAAAAAATGTAATATGTTATAGTAAGTCAAAAGACTGTCGTTTCCGAATAATTCTATATTTTATCAAGGGAGATTCCTCTATGCCAACAGAACGATCAGGAAGCCGGAATAAAAGGGTACTGTTCTTAAAACTCTTATTCGTAACCTTGGCCTTTGCATTAATGGTTTTATCCAGCAGTTATTTTGTTCAGGATATGCTAAAAACCCATTTAAGCAAAGATGCCGATGCTTTGCTTACTCAAACGAAACTCCGCATAGAGTCCGAGCTTGTTGAGGCCCAAACTGCGCTGAACATTGTTTCAAGCACCGTTCGCAGCATGGTTATGCAGGGCGAACCCTCTGATGCTGTTTACAGGCATTTAAGGAATGTCCATGCAGAAATGGATAAAAAAAAGGCAGGGTTTATTTTTAACGGATTCTTCACCTATTTTGAAGCATTCGGGGGCGAATATTTTCATTCCGAAGGCAGAATTGAAAAAAACTTTGATCCAGCAGACCGCCCCTGGTATGAAGCGGCAGCCAGGGAGGATGAAGAAATGATTGTTACGCCGATATATTATAGCAGCCGCACCAATCAATACGACATTACCTTCGTTCACAGGATATTAAACGATGAAGGATCATTTTTAGGCATAGTGTGCCTGAATGTGCCTCTACAGTACATTAGCAATTATATCATGGAGATGCATATTGCCCAGGGAGGATACGGCGTTCTGTTGAGCGGAGATTTGGATGTCATTGTGCACCTTAACCCTGATTTCATTGGCAAACCTGCGCGCCAAATTAGCCCCGGATTTTCAATGGTCTCCCATGAACTTGAATTTGGGAATGATTTTTTTGAGCGTGAATTTGAAAATTACCTTGGGCAATGGATAGTTGCATCTACCATGCGGCTCGATAACGGCTGGGTATTAATCCTTATAACGCCGAAAACTGCATATTATGAACAGATGCAGAATATGGTATTCATTATCGGCAGTCTGGGCGCTGCATTTGCAGCAGTGCTGATTGTAATACTGATACGCATCGACATAGCAAAAAACAAGACGGACGAGCAAAACCGGCAGAAGAGCGCTTTGCTTATAAACATGGAAAAACTTCGCGATGCCGATGAACGCACCCATATTATGCTTAATGCCACGCCTTTGGGCTGCAAATTATGGGATAAAGACCTTAATGTCATTGAATGCAATCAGGAAGCGGTGAATTTGTTTGGTTTACGCGACAAACAGGAATTTATAAGCGAATTTTTCAAACTTTCGCCGGAGTATCAGCCTGACGGAAAGCTATCGGAAGAAAAAGCAGTCGAGCTGGTAAAAAAAGCCTTCGCCGAAGGTTACTGCCGTTTTGAGTGGATGCATCAAAAACTGAACGGCGAATTAATCCCGACAGAAATTATTTTGGTACGCGTTAAGCATAAGGAAGATTTTGCGGTAGCAGGCTACATTCGGGATCTTCGCGAATATAAACAAATGATGCAGAACATCCATAACAGCGCTGTCCAGTTGGAGGCCGCGGTAAAGGAAGCCCAAGAGGCAAGCATGGCAAAAAGCAAATTCCTTGCCACAATGAGCCATGAAATCCGCACTCCCATGAACGTGATTTTGGGGGTAACCGAAAGTTATCTTGAAAATGAAAAACTTTCGCATAACATACGGGAAGGATATGAAAAAATCTACAATTCAGCCGATCTGCTGCTCCATATCATCAACGATATACTGGATTTATCAAAAATTGAGGCGGGTAAACTGGAATTATCAACTGCAAAATACGATATAATGAGCCTGATTAACGATGCCGCTCATTTAAATGCCCTAAAGTTTCAGCATAAGCCAATTGAATTTAATCTGCATGTTGACGAAAATATCCCCGTAGAATTAATTGGCGATGAGCTTCGCATCAAACAAATTTTAAACAACCTCCTTACCAATGCGTTTAAGTATACCGATTCCGGAAATGTTAAACTGTCTTTTTCAATTGAACCAGACACTCAGTCCGGCAGAATAATTTTTGTTTTGCAGGTAAGCGATACAGGCCAGGGAATGACGCCGGAACAGGTCGAGAAGCTGTTTGATGAATACACACGCTTTAACCTGGAAAGCAACCGTAAGACTATAGGTACAGGGCTGGGTATGGCAATTACCCGAAATTTGATTATTCTGATGAACGGCACATTGTCTGTTGAAAGTGAGCCGGGCAAAGGGACCAGCGTTACTGTTAAAATACCGCAAGTAGCAGAAAGTTCCGTAATACTTGGTAAAAAAGCAGCGGAAAATTTACAAAATTTTGTTTTTAAAAATGCAATGCAAAAAAATAAAAAAATTGCGCGTGACCTTATGCCTTATGGAAAAGTCCTGGTTGTAGATGATATGGCTTCAAATTTGGATGTTGCAAAATTACTGCTAAAACCTTACCTGTTGCACATTGAAACTGCCAAAAGCGGATTTGATGCGATTAATTTGATTAAAAACGGCAAAGAGTATGATGTAATTTTTATGGATCACATGATGCCGGAAATGGACGGCATTGAAGCGGCAAAATTAATCCGCAAATTTGGATACAAGCATCCTATAATCGCATTGACGGCTAACGCAGTAGTCGGGCAGCAGGAAATTTTTTTGGCAAACGGTTTCGATGCTTACATATCAAAACCGATTGACAGACGCCAGTTAAACGATGCGCTTAATAAATTTATACGCGATAAAACCCGTATTCTTCCCAAATGAAGCCCCCGCACAGCATTCGCTGCGAACAAACTCTTTGGTAACTTGTGCCGAATATTCAATATAACACGGATTAGCACAGATTTACACGGATTATCACGGATTATTTTAAAATTTTAATTCTTGAGTCCCCTCCGAAAAGTCTAATTCGCGTTATTTTCTTTAATAGCAGTATCCGTAAGTCCTTGCTACATAAGGATTTACAAAATTGC
>WRNF01000394.1 GCA_009776715.1 Treponema sp.
AATTTTGTAAATCCTTATGTAGCAAGGACTTACGGATGCCGCTTTTAGAGAAAATAACTCGAATTATACTTTTCGGAGGGGACTCATTCTTAAAATCCGTGTGAATCCGTCTAATCCGTGAAAATCCGTGGCTTTTGCATATATGCATTAGCGAGAGGCTAAATGAAGTTATAGACAAGCACTCGTTTTGCCGCTTACTTAAAAAATGAAGGAAAAGGAAAAAAAGCGATTGCCGCAGCCAGAATAATTATTGCGCATAACACTGTTATGGATTTGACATGACTGGCTTGCGGCTTTTTTTCCTTGCAGAATTCCGCATTGCAAGAAGTGTTTTCATTCAAGCCTTCCATTTCCATAAATATTGCATCAATACCTGCTATTATCCGCCCTTTTTGTATCTTGCCTTTTTTCTCCCGCAGCAGTTCCAGCATTGCCAATGCTTCTCCCAGTAAAAAGCCAATTTTCCCCGGCAGCCGCAGCCCGCCTGAAACAAATGTCCGTGACATTATCACTAGCGCTTCCAGGCTAAGGGCTTTGTTTATTCCCGAAAACAGGCTTCCCTGGGTTATGCTTAAGGGGCCAATAACCGCAAGCACTTTTCCATAAGGAAGAAGCATATTAAAAAAAACAATAACGGACATCATCGTCAAAACAAGCAGGATATTCATTTTTTTTCCGGAAAATATAAAAAGGACAAAAAAGAACAATAACAAAAGAATACGGTTTTCCAACTGACCGGTAAACAAAAAAATTGCCGTCATTATCATTCCCGCAATAAAAAGTTCCTGTGCATTAAAAAAATTATTCCACCGTTGGCTTTGCCTTAGATAAAACGGCGATGCTTTTTTTTTGGAAGAAAAATTCGGCAATGTGTCATAACATTTTTTTTTGTTTAAAAAATCAGCTTCTTTTGATGCATTTTGCATGCTTTCTGAGGAAGCTTTTCCCATACAGGAAGAGTACCATAGCGAATAACGGCAAAATAATTCGCAAATAATNCCAAGCNCAATGCCGGTAATAAAACCGGAAGCNAAAAACGGNGGCATAATATACCGCAGGGCATNGCCGAAAATTATAAACNTTGCCAGAAACAACTGGGAATAATTTGAAACCATGGCTCCGGCGCATCCCAATCCGGCAAATCCTAAAATTTTTTTGCCTGCCAATCTNTGCAAAAAAAGCATTATTGCCGCAGACGAAAAACTGCTGACAAAAGAAAACAAAAAAATATAGGAAAAAAGCGTGCCGCCGATAATTCCGTGCCCAATAACTTTAAGCAAAGTCAAAAGGAAAAAGTCTTTAGGCCTAAAAAAATCCAGCGCTAAAAGCAAAGGCAGGTTTGCAAGGCCGATGCGTAAAAAGGGCAGGGGCTTGGGAATGATGTATTCAATGGCGGATAAAAAAAAGCAAAAACTGCCCAATATGGCAAGAAGCTTGTTATGCTGTTTTTTTTCATCGCATTGCACCCTACCGGGAAACAGCGTCAACATTGCTTTCAATTTTAATATCGCCTTCGCCGATAAACAGCATAATTCTATTGGGCAGGCAGGCTGCCCATTGCCCTGGAATTTGCACAGCCCCGGAAGCAACACAGGTCTGGTTCATGCAAGGAGAAGAAATAAAACGTGCTTTCCCATCGCTAATATTTATTACTGTTTCACCTAATGGCCCTGAAAATGCCAATGTTTCTTCTGCATCAATTGGAAAGAGCCATTCGTCATTGCCGCTTTTAATATTTACCATAGCGGGAGAATTGCTGCCGGAATATGCAAAATAAAACGATGTTATTACTAATACCAGCGCTGTAAATATTATTCCCCAATCCAATGGTTTTACAATCTTAAACACCAATAACAGACGTAACCTGCGGCACTTCTTTTTTCAGATAATTTTCTATGCCCATTTTCAATGTCATTTGCGACATGGGGCAATGACCGCAAGCGCCGGTCAGCTTAACCGATACTGTTCCGTCATCGGCTAGCGACACAAATTCAACATCACCGCCATCTGCCTGTAACGATGGGCGGACATTGTCCAAAGCAGCCCTCACTTGTTCTTCCATCATATATAACTCCTTAATCAATAACTATAAATATATAACTTGATTTTTGCAAGGGCTTCTGTTATTCTGGTTATATGATTTATGAATGTGATCTTCAAGTGCGAACTTATGAATGTGACAGTTACGGACATGTAAATAATGCGAACTACCTTAATTATCTGGAATATGCAAGATACAAGCTGCTGCAAGATGCAGGTTTTGATTACGAAAATGCCGTTAATGCAGGGTATGGAATATTTATTGCCCGCATAGAGATTGATTACAAAAAACCGGCAATTACCGGTGATTCCCTGACCATTAAAACATGGCCGGTAAAAAAAGGCGCCGTCAGCGGAACCATTGTTCAGGAAATTTACCGCAGCGGTGAGATCCTGGCCTCGGCTAAAGTTACCTGGGCCTTTGTTGACGCCAAAACAGGCTTGCCGGTTAAAATTCCTAAAGAATGGGATATCCCGGGCCTGTACCCTTAAAGAAAAGCCCCGCGCCCGCCTGTACGGTCAGGCAGGCAAGCTGCTCCGCAGCGAACCAACTCTTTGGTAACTTTTATTTAAGGGTCCGCGGATTTCGCAGATTAACGCGGATTTTTCGTTCCCCATCCACTATAATCCGCGGAAATCCGTGTAATCAAGAGGGGAACCTTCGCCGCCATGCGGCTCGGTTGAGGTGCCGCGGACTTTTTTTTAATTTTTAAACCAGCCCACAGCCGCCAAATGAAGTTATAGACAAGCTGCCGCACAGCATTCGCTGCGAACCATCTACAAGGTAACTTTTGAAGCTATAGTTAAAAGCCCACGGATTTCCACGGATTTCCACAGATTTACACAGAGGAATATAGATTTCTAGGAATGAAACCAAGAATAATCATCGGGTTTTCACAGAATTTAAAAATAAAATAAAAAT
>WRNF01000395.1 GCA_009776715.1 Treponema sp.
ATTTTTTTCAATAAAAAACCTGCGGACAAGCTGAATTATGCGCGCCCGTTCTTTAAGCCGTTCCAAATCCATTTTTTTACCCCGCTATCCGCCGTACCGTTTCTTTCCATTTTTCGCCCCGGTCAAATTCATTTTGGAATTTTTCAAAAGAGGCGCAGCCGGGAGAAAACGCCACGCTGTCTCCCGATACCGCATTTTCCAAAGCGGTTTTTGCTGCTTTTTCCAACGAATCAAAGGGGCCAAGAAAATTAATATTTGAACCTGCAAGCAGCTCTGCGATTTTTTTACTGCCGGATCCGGCCAAAAGTATAATGGTTTTTGCAAGATGAGCGGCATTTAAAAGCGGAGTAAAATCAAGGTTTTTGTCGGTGCCTCCGGTAACCAAAATTACATTACCGCCGCTGAAATGCCCAGTTCCCAAAGCGCCTAATGCCGCTGCCGCCGCTTGGGGAACGGTTGCGGCGCTGTCGTTAAAAAAGCTAATGCCCCCAGCCTTGTGGAACATTTCCAGCCGGTGTTCCATGCCGGGAAAGGAAGCAAGGCCTTCTCTTATTGCCTTGAGCGGCAGGCCGAGGCTGTGAAGGGCTAGGCCGGCTGCAAGAAGATTTTGCCTTTGATGCAGGCCAATGACGGATAGCGCCGCTGGAATCAGTTCAGATACCGTTCCGTCATCATTGCGAATAAAGCCGGGGCTATCAGGGCCGTCCAGCCAGGCGCCTGCAATGCCCTTTGGCAGCGGGGAAAGAGAGTAGGGCAGCGGACGGGCTTTTGTTTCTGCGAGAAAACTGTTTCCCCAGTCATCGTTAGCCGCAATGGTGCAATCGCCGGAGTTCTGCCCCCGGTAGATAACCCTTTTGTCATTAATATATTCTTCCATTGTTTTGTATCTGTCAAGATGATCGGGCATGATGGCAGTTATAACAGCAGTTTTTGGCTGTAAGAGCAAGGACTTTCCGTCTTCTGTCAGCCTGCCTTTTAAATCGCCTAACTGAAAACTGGATAACTCCAGCACCACATCATCCCCGTTTTTTAATGTGCTTAAAAACGCAAGCGGCGATTTGGTGATGTTGCCGCCAAGATACGCAGTGCCTGAATCCTCTCTTAAATGCGTCAAAACCCAGTACATGGCAGATGCAACGCTTGATTTTCCCTTGGAACCGGTTACCGCTGTCAGGCGGATATTTAAAGCCCTTAGGTGAATCTCTGAAAGGAAAAGTGAAATATCAGTTTCGATGCGCCTTGCGGCCTGAAGAAAACAGGAATCGGGGCGGACTGCTGGGTTTTTTATTACCATGCCGGCATTCTTAAAATCATCAATGTCATGCCTGCCAAGCACATAACGGATTGATCCCGTCCTGCAATGTTCACTGCAGACTGCTTCAAGTTTTTCGATAGAAGGGCTAAGAATTTTGCTGTCGCGAAGATCGGTAACTGTCACATCGGCGCCTTGCTTTAATAAAAAAGAAGCTGATTCCAGGCCGCCCCCGTGCAAACCAAGTCCCATAATAAGAGCTTTCATTCCTGAATAATTCATGCTATAATATATAATGATAAATGATTATTGTAAATGGGGTTTCCATGCTGCAAAATGAAATTAATGCTGCTGTTTCTGTGTTGAATGGTTCAGGAGACCCCCAAAATTTTGGCTGGTCCCGGCATCCTGTCTTTTTTTTTGATCCCTCTCTGATATGGGCGCCAAGAAGAAAAATTTCTGAATCTGACCGATACATTGTGTTTAACCCAACGCACACTGTTGTCTTTGAAATTCGCGATGACGGTTATGCCGGACGCATGGGAATTACCGTTGTTTCAATAAAAGAAAAAAAACGTTCAACGCAATTTTTACAAACACTTTTTCCGCTTGGTTCTTATGATATGCCTCCTGGAAGCCAAAGCGGGACATTAAAATACCGCCGGAAGAAAGCTATTTTAGATTTTATCCCGATGGAAGGCGGAGCCAGGATAATACGGGCGGATATTCCAAAATTTGGCCGCCACCGCAGCCTGCGCGGAGAATTGGTGCTGACCGAGCCATTATTGGCAGAATCTCTTGTCTGCAATCAGCCCTGGCGGAAAACGGAAAATGCTTTTTGTTATTCACGGTATTCGCCTTGGTATACTGTGGAAGGAGTCATTCAGTTTGGGTCTACAGAAATTTATTTTACTGCCGGGAATGCCTGGGGGATTTTTGACTGGAACCGTTGCGTTCGTCCCGGTTCAGACATTCATTATTGGGCATCTTCCTGCGGTTTAAGCAACGGCCGCCTTGTTGGTTTTTGTGTCGGCTACGGGTCGGCAGATTCTTCCGCAGGCACAGAAAATGCTTTTTTTGTTGACGGGCAAATACATAAGCTTGATCAGGTAACATTTCATATTCCGCCTGTGGATTGGCTTTCTCCCTGGCGTTTTACCAGCAACGATAACCGGTTGGAAATGGTTTTTCATCCCGTTCAGGAACGGAAAGAACGCAGAAATGTGTTGATTCATTCTGTCAGCAGGCGCCAGGTTTTTGGAACTTTTTCCGGCAAAGTTATCCTTGATGACGGTTCTGAAATGGATTTTTTTAACATTACCGGTTTTGCTGAACGTGAAAAAACCCGTTTTTAGGATATTTTTTCAGCGGCTATGTTGATCTAATTTATGCCAGGAATTCCATTGACATAATACAAAAAAAAATGTAAAATAAAAATAAAGTTAAGAAGACATCTAAAACTTGGAATTTTAGAAATGCCTAAAATGTGGAGGAGTTTTGTATGAATGACAGCATAAAGAGGAAAAAAAATTTAGGGATGGCCATTGCAGTAATTTTTACCGCTGTTTTTGCCATCATAACAGGAGCGTGTCCGCATGAGTCTGGTAGAAAAATATACTTACAGAACCTAAGCGGCACAATTTCCATTTTGCCTGACGGCGATGAAATAAATTTTGGTTCAACCCTGGAAGCGG
>WRNF01000396.1 GCA_009776715.1 Treponema sp.
AAAGGGACTTCTCCGCGTTGAAATGCAGCGATGGTAAAATCATCGGTGGCATCAGCGGTTTTCACATTAAAGTATCTTTGCAGGCTGTTATGAAATGCAACGCCGCTCCTGGCGGCTGGGCTGTCAAAACCCGGCTGGCGGAAATCGTCCATGTCCGGCCCGAAAAGCTCCATGCCGAAAGCTGAAAGGAAAAAATAATTGATGTAAGAATTGCTTACCTGCCAACGCAGGGCATATTTGCTTTGTGCAGGGATATTCCAGGCTTGCGAAAAGGCAATTATTTCTTCAAAACTTTGAGGAACCGGCGTTTCTCCCAAAAGGTCGATATTATAGAAGAAAGCTATATTTTCCGTGGAGATGGGAACAGCATAAAGATCTCCGTCAAAAGTACAGGTTTTAACAGAGGAACTGATCAGCAGATCGGAATACTTTTTCTGCATATCCGGCGGAAAAGGAAGGCAAATATCGTCAATAATGGCATTGCCGATATGGTCATGTGGCATAAGGAACACATCCGGGCCAATTCCCGCAGGCCCGTCCAGCGAAACCTTGCCTCTTGTATCCACATTGCCTACCGTCTCATATCTGACATTTACCTCCGGATAATGTTTCTTAAAGGCCGAAAGAACCGCATCTGCCCAGTCCTTATTATCCAGCCACACCAGCAAATTACCGGCANTGTGCCCTTCATTGGCTAAATCTTCAATGCGCCTGGCTTCAGCCGCATTCCAGGCATTTCGGATGCCAAGAGCGCTCATTCCTGTAATTGCCAAAGCAATGCAGATCAAAGCGCCAGCTCCGGTTAAAACAAAGGTTATGATTTTTTTCATAAAACCCTCCTAAATACCGTTTTAATACAGTATACATTAATTTTTAAATATTTGAAAGAGGAAAATAAAAAAATTGAAATAAAAAATGAATAAAAAACAAAAAACAGCTTGATTTTTAAATTAATTACAGTATATTCTATTTATAAAGAAAAGCTTTTCATAGTTATGGAAGGTAAAAATTTTAGTTTTAAAAAATTTCAATTATTTGGAGGTAAAAAATGAAACGCTTATTAATTTGCGTCTTTCTTCTTTCAATCCTGTTTGCAGCAGCTTGTAAAAATCCTGCAGGCAAGTCAGAAACAAAAGCTACGGTAATTAGCGTTACTATCAACCCAGAGGTAACCAGCATTGAAAAAGGCGCAGAAAAGGAATTTTCTGCTGAAGTGGAAGTTACAGGCAAAGCTGCCAAGACCGTAACCTGGACTGTTAGCGGAACAAGCAATGCGGGTACTGTAATTAACCCGATAGCAGAAAGCAACAAAGCAGTTCTCACCGTTGCTGCCGATGAAAATGCGGCAAATATAACCATAAAAGCAACATCAACCGTGGACAGCACTAAATTCAAAACGCTTACATTAACCGTCACAGAATCAGGCACGCCCCCTGTAATAACCGTTTCTGTATTGCCGGAAACTGCTGCGGTAGATAAAGGCGGGACCCAGGAATTTACCGCCAATGTTACTGTTCCGGAAGGAGGGGATGAGGGCGTAACCTGGACTGTTACCGGAAATTTAAGCCAGGATACTATAATTGACCCGATTGGCGAAACCAACAAAGCAATCCTTAGTGTTGCCATTGATGAAACATCGGAAAGCCTTACGGTAACTGCCGCATCAAAAGAAGACAGCACAGTAACCGGTTCAGCTCTGGTAACGGTACAGTCTTTGGACAATATTTGGCTGGTCGGCATCCCCGACTGGACCTTCCCCACAGGCACTGCAATGACTCAAAGCGGGGATACATTTGTCTGGCAGGGCGATGTTGATACAGACAGTACCTTCAGGTTCAGCCTGACCGACACTACTACCGGCTGGGGCGATATATGGAACGGGAATTGGTTTGCCCCTGCTGCAGACAATACCGAGGTTACGCTTGACAATGCTGAAAATGACATGACCCGTTTTAACACCAACACAGCCGAAGGGGCTGTTTCAGCAACCGATAATGCCTGGAAAATAAGCAATGCCGGTTATTATATATTAACAGTAAAACCTGTAGAAATGAAACTGCGGGTTGAACGGCCGGTAATTGTTGAAACAGTCACTGTTAACGGCATTAATTCTATAAAAATAGGCACCAGCAGCCCAGCGGGCGGCATTACTGCAACCGTTACCGGCATAAACAGTCCTGCCCAGACCGTTACCTGGTCTATTGACGGCGAGCAGGGTACCGATTACGCAGCAGGAACATCAATTAATTCTGCAGGAATTCTTACCGTTGCTGCCGGTGAAACNGCTGCTTCGCTTATTATCAGGGCAACTTCAACAGAGAATACCGAAAAAAGCGGCGCCAAAACTATTGCAGTTACAGACAAAGACACATTGCCTGATGCTGCATCAATAAATTTAAGCGCCCTTGGAATTGCTACATGGACTTACAGCGACGCAACTAATGTAAACAATTATGAACTGCAACTGTATGAGGATACCTCAGTTTCCGGAAATCCTGTATATTCTGCGGTGGGAAGCCCTGTTTCTTCAGGCCTTACGCTGAACTATGATTTCCTTGGCGATATGAGAGGAGCGGGACCGGGAAAATATGCATTTACCGTTACTGCGAAAAGCAATAATACAGCCCTTTACCTTGACTCTTTTGAATCGGTTAAATCAAATATACAAACTGTTACCAGCAGAACNCAGGTTCCCTNTGTTTGGTGGGACAGCGAAAACGGAAAAGCCCTATGGACCAATCCCGATCTGGACGGGGATTATGTGATTCAGATTTATAAAGATAGCGGATCAAAAACTACAGTTGGAGGGGAAAGGCCTGCAACTATTAATACAACACAGCCAAGCAGCAGGCCCGGAGCTTCCGGCATTGAAACAATGTCTGATTTCCATTTGGCCTTTGCAGGGGTGCCGGCGGAGAACGGGGCATTGTACTCTTTTACCGTAAC
>WRNF01000397.1 GCA_009776715.1 Treponema sp.
CGTGCCTGTTGATCCGGGCTAATGCCAATGCCGGAATCCCGTACTTCCACGCGCAGGGTGACATTATTGTCTTCTTCGCCCATATACACAGCGTTCATATTAATAACCCCGCCTTCAGGGGTAAATTTTACCGCATTGCTCAATAAATTGGTAATAACCTGCGCTAAACGCATGTCATCTCCCATCAGCAAAGAAGGAATGTTCTTGTCAATGCGCACCATGAATTTTTGTTTTTTCTCGTCCATTTTGAAAGTAATTACATCAGAGACCCTGCGCAGCATTTTTTCAAAACTAAATTCAACAAAAGAAAGCTCAAATTTTCCCGCTTCAATTTTTGACATATCCAGAATGTCGTTAATAATGCCCAAAAGGTGGCTTGATGCATCTTCAATTTTTCCGAAGGCATAATTTTTACGTTCAATGTCGCCGGAGCCTTTTCCTATGCTGGTCATGCCGATTATGGCATTCATTGGCGTTCTTATTTCATGGCTCATATTGGAGAGGAATTCTCCTTTGGCGCGGCTTGCAGCCTGTGCCTCTTCCATTGCTGCCTTTAACTCGTTTTGAAGAATCACCGATTCGGTAATATCATCGGTGCTTCCCATAACGCCGATAAAGTTTCCTTCCGCGCTGTACAGCGGCGATAAATGATGCTGGAATTGCCTGCCGTTTACTTCGCCAATCCAATTCTGTTCCTTTTCGTCTTGAAGGGCAATTTTTACATTTTCCAGGATATCCCCATGAATGTTTTTGGCCCTTGCCAGATCAATATTCTTGCCTACAAGAAAGTTAGGCGCTACACCGATTTTTTCAAGATACTGTCCGTTAAATGTAGTTATTATCCCTTCCTTATCCACACTCCAGATAATTCCTGCATAATTGCTTAATACGGTATTTAAACGGTTGGCAGTATCGCTGATTTTTTGAGTCATCTGGTTGCGTATAACAGCGCCGGAAACTAATAACGATCCTGAACGCAGAATATTCACCTCGTTATCGCTGAATGTTCTTTCTTCATGATGATCGTTAAAACTCATAAACCCCCAAAAATTTTTTTGAATATATATAGGGATAACCAAAAGCGATGTTACTCCCATTGGTTTTAGTTTTTCCTGCACATCTTCCGAAAATGTATATAATGGCCCGTTAAAATTTTCTCCCTGACGTACCTTGGCTTCCCATTGCATAATAATTTGATTAAACTGGTCATCTCTGGGATCCAAACTCATCTTTTCTGTTTTGGCATCGGTAAACCATTCAATTATTTTATTACATTCTTTTTTTCCGTTTACTTCGAAGATGTTCCATACGCTAATGCTGTCTAAATTGGCGCCGGCGGCCAGTTGTTCAATGCTTTTCGTTAATGCAGTTTCAAAATCTACATCGGAAAAAAGCATTGTTGCGGCGCCGTTTACCGCTGCCAGCAATTTATCCTGCTGAATTAATTCTCTTTCAGTTGCCCTGGCTGCGGTTAAGTCAACCAGGTAGCCCACTATTGCAAAATTGTCGCCGTAGGGAATTCGTATCAAATTAACGTCCAGAATTCTTTTTTGGCCAAGTAAAAACAGCTCGGTCTCAAAATGCACCGCGCCTTCTTTAACCGCAGTATTAAGCCTTTCCACAAGCGAAATAGACCGTTTGCCGTTGGACTGGAAAGCCGGTATTGCCTGAATCATCTGTTGCACAAATTTTTGCCTCAGTTCATCCTTATCGGCAAAACCAAGATAATTTAAGGCAATGGGATTACAGTCGACAATATTAAATTTATCGTCAAAAAGAATATTAATATGCGGATTTCCTTCAAACATGGCGCTGGTGGTTTGCTGGGCAATCCGTAAATCGTGGGTAACCGATTCGTTTTTGGCTTTCTCCATCCGGTAAAAATAGCTTTGGACGCTTACAATGATTCCAATAATCAAACTAGAAATAAGATACCCTTGAATAGTGTCAATATACTTAATTTTTTTTAATGAATCTGCGCTGCCGCTTAGTTTTTCTATTAATTCAGGATGAATATATTGAATATAATGACAGAGAGATACTAAAATAACATGAAGAGTTGCAAAAAAAGCGCATAACCATCCCCGTGTCAACTGCAAAATGATAAATAAAGCGAGGACAAAATAACATTCAATTGATGTGCCTATGCCGCCAACAAAGAAAAAAGCCGTTGGCAGCATAATAAGGCACATTAAAACGATAGTAATAATTTTTGTTGTAGTGTATGCATGAAAGAAATTAGCAATAAACATTATTAAAATAATAACAGCCAGGGCAACAGCAAGCACAACAATAATTCCGTAGAATTCACTGATGCTTATAACAATGCGGAACATCATGGCAAGAAATATTCCTAGTCCGCCTGTTAAACATGTAATATTAACCAGCCGGGCATCAAGCGAAAGTTCTTCTGAAAAGATATATTTCCTTATAAAATTATTTTTTTTACCTTCCATTTAAAATCCTCATCAGATCATACAATAGATTATACTATAGATCATGCAATATATCATACAATAAAAAAATATTTTAATCTACAGTTCCATGCAATTTTCTGTTCCATTGCAATTTTCGAATGCCGGATTTTATAGGCCGCTTCCGCAGCGAACCAACTCTTTGGTAACTTGTGCCGAATATTCAATATAACACGGATTAGCACAGATTTACACAGAGGATTATATATTTCTTGGACTGAAACCAAGAATAATCATCGGGTTTTCACAGAATTTAAAAAAAAAATAAAAATTCCGTGAAAATCCGTGGCTATTGATTATATGCCTTAGCGAGAGGCCAAATGAAGTTAGAGACAAGCTGCCGCGCCGCCCTGCGGCGAACCAACCATGAGGTAACTTTTGAAGCTGTAGTTAAAAGGCCACGGATTTACACGGATTTCCACAGATTTACACAGAGGAATATAGATTTCTAGGACTGAAACCAAGAATAA
>WRNF01000398.1 GCA_009776715.1 Treponema sp.
CAGGTCCGCCGCAGTCATTCCCGCACGTATGGCTGTTGCCAGTATATCACAGCGCTTGTCTACGCCGTCATACCCCGCAATTTGCGCTCCCAGGATTTTACCGCTCCCCTTCCCGTAAATTACCTTCATGGACATGGGTCTTGAACCAGGATAATAGCCCGCATGACCTGTCAGCCAGAGAAACACCTTGTCATAATCCATGGCAAGCCGTATGGCTGTTTTTTCGTTTATTCCGGTTGACGCTACAGTCATGTCAAAAACCTTTATTACAGCAGACCCTTGGGTACCTGCATACTCAGAATGGATACCGCAGATATTATCGGCGGCAATACGGGCCTGCTTGTTTGCCGGCCCGGCAAGGGGAATCATGGCCGCTTGTCCTGTAATAAAGTCTGTCACTTCAACCGCGTCTCCAACGGCATATATGGCAGGGTCGGATGTACGCATATGCTTATCGGTCACAATGCCGCCGCGGCCGCCAATTTCGAGGCCGGCATCTTTTGCAAGCGCTGTTTCTGCCCTGACGCCTATGGCCAGTATCAGCATATCCGCTTCAACAGTTCCGTTCTGCAGAACCACGCTTAAGCCGGCGCCTTTTTCCTTTATCTTTTGAAGTCCGTTATTCAGATACAGCGATACTCCATGCTGCCTTAGATGACGGTGCACATCACAGGCCATGTCCCTGTCAATAGGTGCAATAACCTGATTGGACAATTCGATTATACTCACCTCAAGACCGGCTTCCCTTAAATTTTCGGCCATCTCGATTCCAATAAAGCCGCCGCCTGCGACAGCTGCGCTTTTCGGCTTGTCTGCTAAAATATATTTCTTTATCCTGTCGACATCGGCAACATTTCGCAGGGTAAACACCCGCTGTGAATTTATTCCTTCAACAGGCGGCTTTATGGGTGCGCCTCCGGGCGCCAGGATCAGCCTGTCATAACTTTCCGTGTAAACTTCAGCAGTTTTTAAATTTTGAACCTGCACTGTTTTTGCCTCGCGGTTGATCGACAAAACTTCGCTTTGTACCCTTACATCAACATTGAAGCGGCTGCGAAAACTAACCGGTGTTTGCAGCAGCAGATCTTCACGGTCTGGAATTATTCCTCCTATATGATACGGAAGACCGCAGTTGGCGAATGAGATATGCTCTCCCCTCTCAAACATCACAATTACGGCTGTTTCATCCAGCCTTCTGAGGCGAGCCGCCGCTGTAGCGCCGCCGGCGACACCACCTACAATCAGTACCCTGTTCATAATGCATCCTTGTCAATAAAGGAGGGGCGCCGCAATCCGGCGCCCTTTGGTTATTTACTTGAATCTAAGGTTGCTTTTTCAAAAACTGAAGTTTTGAAAAAGCCTCACTTGATTTCAGTTTTCCAGAATCCGTGGAGATTACAGTAAGCGTATACAGCCAGCGGCTTGTCGTCAGCCACGGCAAATGTTACTTTCGGCTCATCGCCTACCTTAAGGGATTTGCGCTGGCCTCCGTGTTCAGTCTCCAGATACACGAATGTAATATGATGCTCTTTTTCCATTGGATGAAGTACGCTGCCAATCTGAACATTGATTCTTTCTCCCAAGACCTCAACTGCCGGCAGGTGCTTTTCCCTGCTCGCCTCTACAGTGTTTGGTACAAGCTCCGATACTTTTTCGCCGCAGCATATTATCGGTACACCACTGTCATGGATAAGCCCGAACATATTTCCGCATCTTTTGCAAATATAAAACTTTTTATTATCGTTCATGTTATTCCTGCTTTAATAATTAATTACGCGAAGCTCAAAAAAAGCCTGCGGGTGCGCACACACAGGGCATACCTGAGGGGCGCTTGTATTGTCGACAATATGACCGCAGTTGCGGCATATCCAGACGGATTTTTCCTTTTTTGCAAAGACAGTTTTGTCATCAATGTTTTTCAGCAGCTTGAGGTAACGTTCCTCATGCTCCTTTTCGATTTTGGCTACCGATTCGAAAAGGGCCGCTATGTCATTAAAGCCTTCGTTACGCGCATCCTCTGCCATGTTCCTGTACATATCGGTCCATTCATAATGCTCGCCGGCAGCGGCAGCCTTGAGATTTTCCGGAGTTGACGGAATATCTCCGCCACAAAGCAGTTTAAACCAGATCTTTGCGTGCTCCTTTTCGTTGCCCGCAGTCTCTTCAAAGATTGCTGCAACCTGCTCATAGCCTTCTTTTTTCGCCCTGGCGGCAAAATAGGTATACTTGTTCCTTGCCTGGCTTTCACCGGCAAATGCCTCCATCAGGTTTTTCTCTGTTTTTGTTCCTTTTAAGTTTGCCATTTCCTACCCTCTTTGGTTTTTTATGAATGTTATTTTATTCATGGGGTAACATACAATCCCTGCCTTGCAGAAATCTACACACAATTATTAAGCTGAATTATTGCTTCCAAAAACCTCCTAAGTTTTTCTTTGTTTGTGCCAATTATGCAAGCGCCACGGAAAACGGCAAAGAGCGCCGGGAGTACAGTTCTCGGTTAAAGTTCAACAATGCAATTTTCGTGCGCTTCCAGTATTTTGAACTAGACCCTAGCCCCTAGGAGAATCGAACTCCTCTTTTAAGATTGAGAATCTCATGTCCTAACCGATAGACGAAGGGGCCCTTTCTCCATCTGGCGTCATATTGGCATAAAAATACAAAAAAAGTCAAGTAATTGCCCCTCGTTCATTGGTTGCCCCTGTTTTTCATATTTTGAATCTGTTTTTTTGGAACAGAACAAGTGTCTGCTTGCGCTAAAGAACCGCCTAAGGTAACATTAAGTACCGGGAAATCAGGAGGAGAATAATTATGAGACATCCACCATTTTTAATAAAAACCATCATGTTTCCGCTACTGATAATTATGATAGCCATAAACGCTCCGGAGCTGTTTTCAGACACCAGCCCGGATGGGGTAATATCGATAATCT
>WRNF01000399.1 GCA_009776715.1 Treponema sp.
TTGTCCGCACGCTTGGAATGCACCGTGTATACAATTCAGCATTTATGAATATGCTTAAAAACGAGGAAAACGAAAAGTACCGTCAAACGATAAAAAACACCATTGAATTTGACCCGGAAATCCTTAAACGTTTTGTCAACTTTATGAACAATCCAGACGAAGAAACCGCAGTGGCGCAATTTGGCAAAGGCGATAAATATTTTGGCATATGCACTCTTCTTGTTACCATGCCAGGGCTGCCCATGTTCGGGCATGGTCAAATTGAAGGCTTTGAAGAAAAGTACGGCATGGAATACCGCCGCTCTTATCGCGATGAAAAACCGGATCAGTACTTTATTGACCGTCACGAAAGGGAAATATTTCCTTTAATGAAAAAACGGGCATTGTTTTCCGGCAGCAGCCAATTCAGGCTGTATGATGTATTTGCTGAAAACGGTTCGGTAAACGAAAATGTTTTTGCCTATTCTAACCGGGCATGGATTAACGGTCACGAAGAGCGCACCCTTGTTTTTTATAACAACTCATATTATGAATCAACAGGATGGATAAATNTAAGTTTCCCTGCAATAACTCAAAGCAACGGCGGCAAGCGGCGGGAAAATCTGGGCGAAACGCTTGGCCTGCGCCGGGAAGACTGCTGTTTTACCCTGTTCCNTGAGCAACGTTCCAACCTGTGGTTTATCCGTTCTTCAAAAGCTGTACACGAAAACGGTTTTTTTATTGCATTGAAGGGATACGAATCGCAGGTGTTCATCGAAATACATGAAGTTGAAGATGACGATAAAGGCCGGTGGGCCCGGCTGAACCATGATTTGCAGGGCAGGGGCGTGTATGATCCTGCCACGGCAATTTTGGACATTTATCTTGGAGGCTTATATGACAGTTTTATTAAACTCCTTAAGCCAAAAGTAGTTGACCGGCTCCACGATCTTTTTGTATCCGGCATACCATCAGATTCTCAGGACCAGCCCTTTGTTGAATCAATTAAAGAAAAAACAATAAAATATTTTGAAACAGTGCAATATTACATTGACGGCGCTGACGGAAATTGTGAAGCATGGACAGCAGTAAATGATAATAAAAAATGCAATACAGAAGAATTGTGGGATGAGTTTAAAGATTATATCGAAAGGCTAACAGGCATTGCTGTGTATCTTGATTCTAATGGGAAAACGCCCGATAAAAAAATGCTAAAAAAATTCGCAGAAAAAATGAAAGCCAGCCGGCTTGCCTGTGCAGCGGCTTTGGCCTACGGCTTGGTTTCAATATTACGTTCCATTNTTGGAAAAGCAAGCGGAACTCTTACTGTTGACCTTGCCTTCAGGCATTGGAGCCTTGACCGGAAACTTATGGAGCAATTCCGCCAATACGGCTCCGAGGATGAGGCGTGGCGGATTTCGGCAACAATCCAGGCTGTGCTTGCCAGAACCTCTGTTGACCAGCAAAATGCCGGCGAAAAAACAAAATTCAATGCAAAGCAGTATGCAAAGGCAATTATAGAGGAAAATTATCTGTTTGACGATTTTCGCAGGCTCATCGGCGTAAATAAATTTGACGATGTTACATGGTTTAACAAAGAAGCCTTTGAAAACACATTGTTCTGGAGCACATTGTTCCTTGTTCTGGAAAACGACTCTGCCTTCTGTTCGGTAAATAACAAAGGAGCGGCGCCGCTTACCTGGACGGAAAGGGTTACGCGAATTTCCAAAACAGCCCAGGCCGTTGAAAAGGCAGAAGGGGCTTCCGGTTTTAATCTGAATGAATTATTACAGAAGTTGGATTAAGGCAGTGGTTATGAAAAAGATTAACGAAACACGTAAGCCTATTGGCAATTAGACTTCTGTTAGAGGTGACGGAAGTAAATCTTTGGGCCCAATGGGTGAAATAATCACAACAGAATATGAATGTCCCTGCGGTAAAGGAAAAATTGTTACCACATTCGAGAACATTCCGGGATATAGCGAAAGTTATGTTAATATCAGATGCAAAGAATGTCAGGCTTGAGTATACCATTGCTTATCAGATAATTATTTTGGCCAATGGCCAAAAATTATGAGTTATCGAACAAGCTTATTTATTTTCCTTAATATGCTATACTTATCAACATGAAAACAATAAAAACCTTTTTGGCGGCGCTTTTGACGCTGCTGTTTTGCGCCTGTTCCGGTCTTCCTCGTTCAGTTTCTGCATCTTATGGCGGACTTGGGCTTGCATCCGATCAAGTTCCGTTTATGGAAAGTGTCAGAACCGGAACCCTGCCCAGCGGGTTGCGGTATTTTATTTTGGAAAATTCCAGGCCCGAAAACAGGGCCTATCTTACCCTGGCAGTAAATGCCGGTTCTGTGCTAGAAGAAGATGACGAGCGGGGGCTGGCGCATTTTGTTGAACACATGGCGTTTCGCGGAACGGAACGTTTTCCGGAAACCGAGTTAATAAATTACCTGCGTTCGCTGGGTATGCGTTTTGGCCCTGAAGTAAATGCCTATACCGGGTTTGACATGACCGTATACGGCATTGAAGTGCCGGTGGAAGACAACGGCAACGGAATAAAGCAGGTTCCGGCAACAGCCCTTGAGGTCATTGACGACTGGTCGCGGGCAATTACTTTTTCTCCCGAGGAGACTGACAACGAACGGCCTGTTATCCTTGAAGAATACCGCACGCGGCTGGGATCGCGGGAAAGGCTTCAGCGGCAATGGGTGCCGGTTCTGTTCAGGGGATCGCCTTATGCGGATCGGCTGCCCATTGGCCGCCCGGAAATTATTGAAAGCGCGCCGGCCTCGCGGCTGGAAGGCTTTTATCAAAAATGGTACCGGGCAGATAACATGGCCTTGATTTTTGCCGGCGATTTTGACGGAGCAGCGCTTGAATCTTCGCTGCAGGAACATTTTTTTATTGAAAAACCGGCCTTTCCCACACAGCGGCC
>WRNF01000400.1 GCA_009776715.1 Treponema sp.
CCATAACGGCTGGAAAAAACGCCGTGCGAAAGCCGGGCGCTCGATACCATTTTTGGATCGAAAATTGAAACCGCTCCAACCCAATGAAAAGGCCGTTCCAGATAGAAACCGTCAAACGTTGTCATCATGTCGCCGGGATCGCCGCCGCGGATTGAAGGCAAGGCCCCGAACATTCCGGTATAACCGACGCCCGGCAGCAGTTTGACCGAACTCATAACGTCTTCGATAATGCCAATTTCGGCAGTGCGGGTAAGTTCTTTTTCTGAAATTGCAACGGAGCGCCCGCTTTTTGTTTCGCTTGCTTCAGGGCGCGGCGCTTCAACCACCAGTTCACGTCCTACCATTATTCCGCCCAGCCTTAGTTTTACTGTAACCGAGTAGAGTTCTTCTGTGCNGCTTGCTGGGGGAATGACCAGGCGCTGCGTATCGTATCCTGGATAACTCACTTGCACAACTGCCTGGCCTTCATTCGGAAGGACAACCAATGCAATGCCGGTTCTGCCGGCGGTAAATTGTTCTCCGCTGCGAAGGGCAACAACTGCTCCTTCCAAAGGCAGGCCGAGGTCTTCATCCTCAACCAGTATTTCAACGTCTCTTGCAAAAACCGCCATGCCAAAAACAGTAAAGAGAAGCAATGTAAATGCCATTTTACGGATAATAATCATACTTAATAAAGCATAGCATATTCAGAAAAAATTTGATAGGATATAACAGCAAATGGATATAAATTCCGGAAAAAAAAATCAACCTCAATTTACTGTGTCGGAACTGACCGAGCTTATCCGCTGCCGGCTTGAAGAAGATTTTTCCTCGGTGGCAGTGGAAGGCGAGCTTTCAAATTTCCGTCCGGCTTCATCGGGGCATTGGTATTTTTCTTTGAAGGATGCCGGGGCAAAAATTGATGCGGTGATGTTTAAAAACCGCCTGCGCATGTTAAATTTTGAGCCAAAAGACGGCATGCTGCTGAAGGTGCGGGGAAGCATTTCCGTGTATGCGCCGCGGGGCAGCTATTCAATTGTCTGTGAAGAGATGGAACTTTCCGGCAGCGGGGACATTCTGGCAATGCTGGAAAAACGGAAACGGGCATTGGCTGCAGAGGGCCTGTTTGACGAGGAAAGAAAAAAGCCCCTGCCGCGCTTTCCAGCAACAGTCGGCGTAATCAGTTCCCCTACTGGCGCTGCTGTGCAGGATATCCTTAACGTGCTGGGAAGGAGGGCTGCCGGCATACGGATAATTATTCTTCCGGCGCCGGTGCAGGGAGCGGATGCAGCGGAAATTATTGCTAAAAGGATACAACAGGCAAACCAATGGCTGTTAGCCGATGTGTTAATTGTTGGGCGGGGAGGAGGTTCACTAGAGGACCTGCTGCCTTTTTCCGAAGAGGCGGTGGTACGCTCTGTTGCCGCTTCGTCCATTCCTGTGGTCAGCGCGGTCGGCCACGAGATTGACTGGGCCTTATGCGATTTTGCGGCAGACATTAGGGCGCCTACGCCGTCGGCTGCTGCGGAACTGGTAAGCAGCGAGACGGTCTCGGTGCATGCGGCAATCCGCAATGCCGTTGACGGATTTGTTCTTTGCATAAACCGGCGGATGGAAAAAGCAAAATTGCTTTTGCGCCCTTTCAGCATAGAAGATATGGAGTACCGGTTCCGGGCAATTTTGCAGCCCCGGCTGATTCGTTTTGATGATGCCAAGGAAAGTTTGATTGCCAATCTTTCCAATCTGATTGAAAAGCTCCGGCGGAAGACGGAATTGGCTGCGGCCATTCTTAAAGCGGGCAATCCCCTGGCTGTTATGGAAAGGGGGTTTTCCATGGTAACCAATAAAAACTCAGGCAGAATTGTGCGAAGCATCGAGGATGCGCATGCAGGCGACCGCCTTGAAATACGCCTGCTTAAAGGAACAATTTCTGCAATAACGGAGGAATGTAATGGCGAAAACCATCAGTAAAGTTTCCGGCAGCAAAAGCGGCGGAATGAAAAATTTTGAAGAAAGGCTTGAACGCCTTGAAAAACTGGGAGAACAGATCAGGAAAACTGACATTCCCCTTGATGAAGCGCTCAAGGCATTCGAAGAAGGCATAACGCTTGCCCGAACACTGGAAAAAGATCTGGAAAAAATTGACAGCCGCATTGAAATTTTAATGAACAATGCCGATGCCTCAGTTGATGAATCACCGGATATGGAACTTTTTGAAAAAGGAGAATAGGAACGTATCTTTAGAGATATGGTTGCAAACGTTAAACTAGAGGGCTATAATCAATGTCAACAAGTTAGGAAAAAATATTAGAAGATCATCACGCAGAGGCGCAGAGACGCAAAGCTGTTGTTCGGTATTTTTTTTAAAATAATTTGAGAAATTTGGTAACTATTTTATGTTGTTTAAAATTAAGTTTTCAGACAAGAACTCTGCGCCTTTGCGTCTCCGCGTGAGATAAAATGAACTAAATGTCCTCGGACTTTAGTCCGCGGACTTTAGTCCGAAACTTGTTGACATTGGGACTATAATACATAGTCCCAAATCTCTGTTCCTCTGTGTTCTTTGTGAGAGATTATTTAGAGGTAAAAGTGTCCGTGTCATTTTCTGAAAGCATACATATTCTGCCGCCCGAAGAAACCAGGCGCATTGCCGCCGGAGAAGTAATAGACCGGCCTGCATCGCTGTTAAGGGAATTGCTTGACAATGCCATAGATGCGGGCGCTTCGGTTATTGAAATTTCCATTGAAGGAGGAGGCATAAAAAAAATTGAAGCAGCGGATGACGGCTGCGGAATGGCCCGCGCAGATTTAGAAATTTGCTCTCTTGCCCATGCCACAAGCAAAATATCGTCTTTGGATGATTTAAATACCGCAACAACGCTTGGCTTTCGGGGAGAGGCCCTTGCCGCCGCCGCCGCAATTGCCAAGCTGGAAATTATCAGCAG
>WRNF01000401.1 GCA_009776715.1 Treponema sp.
TTATTTTTAAATTCTGTATAAACTCGATGATTATTCTTGGTTTCAGTCCTAGAAATCTATATTCCTCTGTGTAAATCTGTGGAAATCCGTGCTAATCCGTGTTATATTGAATATTCGGCACAAGTTACCAAAGAGTTGGTTTGCTGCGGAGCAGCGCAGGGGCTTATGGCATTAACACACTCGGCCGCTTGCATTTATGCTTTATTTTGCAGTATTTGCCCGAAGCGGAGGCATCGTGTATGCCGTGCATTATGTCCAGCACATGAAGGGTAAGTTCCCCGCTGGCGCGGTGCGGTCGCTTCTGTTCTATTGCCAGCGCCATGTCCGCAAGGCCCAGGCCGCGGGAATTTTCCGCATAGTCCTTAAGCAGGGGAATTTCCGACCATTGCCCGGAGAAAAAACGTTGATAATAGATTGGGCCGCCGAAGGTATTGGGATCGGGAACGCGAAGGGTGCCTTCTGAACCGTAAATTTCAATGCAAGGAAGGGTATGGGAATATATATCGTAACTGGTAATAATTGTTCCGGTAACGCCGCTTGCAAAATCAAGCACGCCTGTGATGTGGGTCGGCACTTCTACCTTGATTATTTCGCCATAATGAGGCTTGCTGGTGATGGTCCGAGTTTTACGGACAAATTTTGCGCTGCCGCAAACTCTTGCTACAGGCCCCAGAAGGCTTACCAGCGCGGTAAGGTAATAAGGGCCAAGGTTGAACAAAGGGCCTCCGCCCGCTTTGTAAATAAAATCAGGGTCTGGATGCCAGTCTTCAGGACCCTGGCACATAAAAAATGCCGTTGCTGCAACAGGCTGGCCTATCCAGCCGTCGTCAATCAGTTTTATGCACGTTTGAATGCCGGCACCAAGGAAGGTATCCGGCGCCCCGCCTACCCTTAGCCCTTTTTCCGCCGCAGTTTTTATTAACTGTAGGGCTTCTTCCCGTTTTATGCACAGAGGTTTTTCATTGTAGATATGTTTGCCAGCCGACAAGGCGGCAAGACCAATGTCAAAATGATGCTTTGGCGGGGTCAGGTTCAGTACAATGTCAACAGAGGCGCTTTTTGCCATAGCTTTGGCGGAGCTAAAAGCTTTTACTTTATATTCCGCCGCGGCTTTTTCCGCCCGCTTAAAAACAGTATCTGCAACCGCTGTAAGTTTGAGTTCTTTGCCGAACACTCCCGTAATATTATCAAGATACACTTTGCTGATGTTGCCGATTCCCGCAACTCCTACCCGCTGCATAATTTTCCTCCGTTATCCGTTATCCGTTATTTTGCCGCCCACAAAAGGCCGCGTTGCATTATTTCCCATGCCTGGGGAATGTCAAAAATATTGTTCCGGTGGCCCAGCGCGTTGTAAAACACCCTGCCCTTCCCCCATTTCCGCGTCCAGACCTGCGGCATGTCAACTTCGCCGTTTGCCGCATGATGCCCTGGCACCGTAGGGAAACGGCATGTTGCAAGCACCTTATTTGCAGGGTCAACATGAAGGTAATACTGTTCCGATGACAGGTCAAAATCTTCAATCCCGGCGGTAATAATATCAGAATGATCGGTTATTGTTACCCGGTACTGCACATTGTCGTCTCCCGGATGAGCTATCCATGTGCCTCCGGTTAAAAATTGCCATGCCGTGCAGCCGGGAAAAGCGGCGCACATTCCGCCGTGGCAGCCAGCAATGCCCAGCCCCGCGGCAGCGGCTTCCAGCAAGGGGTTAAAAAACCCCTCCGGCAATTTTTCATTGTACCCTGTCCACACAGGGATAAAAAGATCCTGTTCAAGAAGAAGGCCGGCTTCGGACAGCACGGCAACCCTGTCCGAGACTGTAACGCTAAAATCTTCGGATTCCAGAAAATTTTTAAACCTGCCGCTTATACGTTCAGGCTCGTGCCCTTCCCATCCTCCGCACAGTATCAATGCTTTCCGTTTCATATTAACCGGTCCGCTTCAAAACATATTTTTCAATTACTTCAACAACGCCGTCATCATCGTTTGATTTTTCTGTTATAAAATCAGCAATTGTTTTTATTCTTAAATCGCCGTTTGCCATTGCAATCCCTATACCCGCCCAGCGTATCATGGATTCATCATTCATTGAATCGCCTATGGCAAGCACTTCTTCCCGTTTAATATCCAGAAGCTCAGCGATTTTCGCCAAAGCGCTTCCCTTGTCTATATGGGCGGGCAATATTTCAAGAAAATAAGGCTTGCTGGTAAATAAGGAAATATCATCTCCTATGAATGAACGCAAGAGCTTTTCCATTGACGGCAGCAGCATGGGATCGCCGGGAATCAGCAGTTTATGGCAGCCGCTGCTAACCATAGCGCGAAAATTTTCAACAACCACCTGCCTAAGGCCGGTTAATTTTTGATCGCAGCCGGTGTACTCGTTATGCCTGGAGACATACATTATATCGTCTTCGTAAATCTGCACCGGAAATCCTTCGGCATCCGCTAAATCATAGGCAATGAGCGCTTTTTTGGATTCCAGCCTGCTTTCGCTTATTATGCATTGGGTATCGCTCTGCTGAATTATTGTTCCGTTGCTACAGATAAGGAAACCGGTATGTTTATGCAGCCCTAAAAGCTTCGCATAACGATCCATTGCTGCCGGCACCCTTCCGGAAGCAAGAACTATTTTTACCCCGGTTGCTTCCGCTTTTTTAATGGCATTTCTGGTCCGGTAAGAAATAGTTAAATCCGATCGGAGAAGAGTATCATCCAAATCAAGAGCCATAAGGCGTACCTTGTTCATTTTTCAATAATATCCTGGGAATGATTTTTATTCAATAGGCTTACCTGTAACTTCATTTGGCCTCTCGTTAAGGCATATATGCAATAGCCACGGATTTTCACGGATTTTACGGATTTCCACGGATTTTTTATTTTATTTTTAAATTCTGTATAAACTCGATGATTATTCT
>WRNF01000402.1 GCA_009776715.1 Treponema sp.
GCGTCAAGCATATGCGCAAATTCGCTGTCCGAAACAAAGGGAGTAAGGCAATTTTCTATAATCAAGGGAATTTCAGAAGGCAGGGCCTGGGAAAACAGCAAAACCTGTCCTGTTATTCCCTCTTTACGCAATTGCATTCCTTCCTGCGCATCCGCAACCCCCAGGCAGGAGGCTCCAGCTTCAACGCTTGCTCGGGCAATGCAGGCTGCTCCGTGTCCGTAAGCATCCGCTTTAACCGGCACGCATATCTGCCTTTTTTGCCCTATTCGGCTTCTAACAGCCTTAAAATTTCTGTAAAATGCATCTAAATGCACTAATGCCCTTGTAGCCCGCATGAAAAAAAGTATATCAATTTTTAATAAAAAAAACCTCAAAAAAAACAGCAAAAGCTGTTTTTTTTGAGATGGGTAGCAGGGTACTGCTACCCACAACTGAATAGTTACTAATTAACTTAATTAATTGACTATTTCCGAATTTTTACACAGTCTGTATTTCCCGTTTCTTCATTCCTCTGAGGAAACCATTAGCAGGAAACAGCATCGGCGCCGGATTTTATTGCCTGAACATTCATTGGAATAAAATGATGCTTGTCTT
Organism: Treponema sp.; assembly: GCA_009776715.1. Next base: position 595 of record WRNF01000402.1, read on the forward strand.
CCGTAAAAAAGTTCTTTAGAATTTCCTCGATATGGTTAAGAGAAAAAGCCCCTGTAAGTTTTGCCATTGCACCTAACGCAACCATGTTGGCAAACCGGGCATTTCCAATTTGTTCCGCAATGCCGGTTGCTTTTATATTCACAATTTTTATGTCATCACGATGGGGAGTTTCCTTGACCAGGCTGGTATTTACCAGCAAAATGCCGTTTTCTTTTAAAATGCCCTCGCAAACAGGCAGCGAATCGCTGTTCATTACCAATGCAGAATCTGGTTTTATAACTAAAGGGCTGGCAATTTCTTCATCCGAGACAATAACGCTTGCCCTGGCAACTCCTCCGCGCTTTTCTGCCCCGTAAAAAGGGAAAAAGGTGACATTTTTGCCTTCCTGCATGGCACAGTACACCCAAATTTGCCCTAACGATACAATTCCCTGCCCTCCGAATCCGGCAAAAAATGATTTTTCTGTCATAACACTGCCTCCCCTGAATTTAATGTGTTTTTTATTTCTCCCAGCGGAAATACAGGGATCATGTTTTTTTCCAGCCATTCCACCGAAGCAACGGTGTCTATGCCGCCCCAATTAGTGGGGCATGTTGAAAGCACTTCTACCATGGTAAAACCTTGGCCGGAAAGCTGCGCTTCAAAAGCTTTTTTTATGTACTGCCTGGTTTTGCGGATATTTGCCGCATTGTTTACTGCCCCGCGGGCAATATAGCGGCTTCCTTCCAGTGTTGCAAGCAGCTCGCAGACATGAACAGGATAACCCATGCCGGCTTCATTGGGATCGCGGCCATTGGGGGCGGTTGTAGCTTTTTGCCCAATCAAAGTAGTGGGCGCCATTTGGCCGCCGGTCATGCCGTAAATTGCGTTGTTGACAAAAATGGTAGTAAATTTTTCTCCCCTGTTTGCAGCATGTATCATTTCGGCGGTGCCAATGGCTGCCATGTCGCCGTCTCCCTGGTAACAAATTACCAGATGATCGGGCAATACGCGCTTAATGCCTGTAGCCGCAGCGGGGGTTCTGCCATGCGCCGGCTGCACAGAATCAAAATCAAAATAAAGGTCTGCCCAAATGGCGCAGCCAACCGGATTGGTAATAATAGTCTTTTCCCGTAATTCCAATTCGTCAATAATTTCGGCGATGATCCGGTGAATTACTCCATGGCCGCAGCCGCCGCAATATTTTGTAGGAATTTTATATAAACTGTCAGGATAATCATATAACGTTTTCATTTGCCTATGCTCCTAAGATTTTTTTTGCTTCTGCAAAGACTTCTTCTTCTGTGGGGATTACTCCGCCGGAATGTCCCAATAAATGAATTTTTCCAACTGAAGATGCGCCGGACGCAACTGCTTCATATGCCGAAAGTTTAACATCTTCTACCATTTGCCCCAGGCTCATCTCTACTGCAAGAATTGGCTTTCCTGCTGCGGTTATTCTTGCCAACGCCTGATGCGGGAATGGCCATAAGGTAACAGGCCTGAAAATGCCAAATTTAATGCCTTCTTTTTCTGCAAGCTTTTGCGCTCCCAGGCACACCCGCGCGCAGGTACCGTAGGCGGCAAAAACCAAGTCGGCATCATCGCAGCCGTTTTCTTCAAACCGGGTCTCATTGGATTTAATGGTTTCGTAACGGGCAAACCGTTCACGGGTAACTGCTTCCAATTCATCCGGCACAAGGTAAATCGAGGTGATGTGCCGCGCCTGGGGCCGCGTTACGCTGTCATCACTTGCTTTTCTGGCAAACATTCTGCCGGCTGTCCAGCCGCGCGGAGGCATATCAGCCATTGCTTTTTCCGGCGGCAGTGTAATGCCTTCCATCATTTGGCCAATCAGCCCGTCAATCAGAACAATTACCGGTATGCGGTATTTATCTGCCAGATCAAAAGCCAAATAGGTAAGATCAGCGCATTCCTGTACGCTCTTGGGCGCCAGCACAATGCATCGGTAATCGCCGTGCCCTCCCCCTCTTGTTGCCTGAAAATAATCGCTTTGAGCAGGAGAAATTGAACCAAGCCCCGGCCCGCCGCGTGCAACATTTACTGCCACCAATGGAACATCGGCCCCGGCTGCGTAAGAAATTCCTTCCTGTTTCAAACTTATGCCCGGGCTTGATGAACTGGTCATTGCCCTTGCTCCTGCGCAGGAAGCGCCGTACACCATGTTGATTGCAGCAACTTCGCTTTCCGCCTGTATGAATATTCTGCCCTTTTCCAGCATATTTTTTGCCATGTAGGCAATTAGTTCATTTTGAGGGGTAATGGGGTACCCAAAATATGCGCCGCATCCGGCCCTGATTGCCGCTTCTGCAATGGCATCA
>WRNF01000403.1 GCA_009776715.1 Treponema sp.
TATTTCGATAGGCAGTACGGAAAATTCATAAGGGCAATCGGGATAATATAAATTGACAATGATATTTGACAATATCTTGTCGTCAATGCGAACGCTGTCGATCCAGTCAACATAAGCAAAAAGCCCCGCATTGTATTTAAGGTTTGCCTTTGTAAAAATCAAACAAAGTTTTTCATAGACATTTGATGTCTTTGCAACCGTGAGTAACAGCTTTTCATCTTCAATGCCCCGGTCTTCGGCTATTCGTAAAAATATTATACGGTCGATAATTCTTTGCACTACCGTATTAAGATTATAAATTGAAAGCCCCGAATTGTTTTTAGCGATATTTTTTGCTAAAAGAACCCGCCAATCTTCGATAAGCGCCAAAAGTTCGGTGTCAACTTCTGAAGTGCCTTTTTTGTTTTTATTTTCCTCGATGTATTTATCAAAGCTGCCTTTTAGAATAGCGTTTTTGGAAAAAGTGTTTAAGATAAATTCAAAATGCTGCTCATACTGATCGAATGTGCAATAAAAAATACGGGCTGTGCTTGCCTTGTCGTCTTTGCCGGGTTTTATGCGGGTGTCATAGACTGTGAATTCTTCAAAATCTGTTAATATCGAAAGGGGCAATTTTGCGGTGTAGGCATAACGTCGTACTTGGTAAGCAGGCTCGGCGGCATCTTTAATATTTACCGAAGGCTTTTTTGCCTCAACAAAAAATTTCCGTACCCCGCCAATACGGAAACTGTAATCTGGTGCTTTTTGAGAACCGTCAATTGTTACCTTGTCTTCACGGACAACCTCTCGGTAGTTTTCTGAAAAGCCCTGTTTGTTGGCAATATCCCAATCAAGCAGGGCAAAAAACTGGTCGATAAAATCAATCCGTGTGTTGGCTTCATCGTATTTACCGCTTTTATATTGAGAAATATTTTCAGAAAAGAGGGAGACAAGGGATTTTAGTTGATCGGTTTTGTCATTGTCCATTGGGGGTAATTATAGCATGGATGGGAAAAAATGGAAGCTATAGTTAAAAAGCCACGGATTTACACGGATTATCACTGATTTACACAGAGGAATATAGATTTCTAGGACTGAAACCAAGAATAATCATCGATTTTATACAGAATTTAAAAATAAAATTAAAAATCCGTGGAAATCCGTTTAATCTGTGAAAATCCGTGGCTATTGTTTATATGCTTTAGCGAGCAACCGCAATCTGTGTAATCCTTTGTTTTTAAAACTTCACTTTTCTTTTCTTCCCAGCATTACCTTCATAAATTCCCCCCTGCTATTCACATTTAATTTCCGGTAAATATTGGCAATATGGTCATTGACGGTATATGTGGAAATAAAGAGCTTCTCTCCGATTTTTTTTGCGTTAAGCCCTTCTTTTAATAATGAGACAACCTCTATTTCCCGCTTGGAAAACCCATAGTTTTCCAGGGATTCAACAGGCATGATGCTGATTTCTGCTTTCTCTCTTTTAATTACCACTAAAGCCAGCAGTATAAACGCCGCAGATGCCAAGCCAATTATCCAAACCGTGTATTCAGTACCAGAAGGGATAAGCCTGTTTGCCATTGGGCCCAGGAAAAGAAAAATATTTGCAAGAGGAATTGCGCTTGCGAAAAGATAAAACCATAAACTTTTTAATCTGCCGGGCCGGTATAACTCAATCAATGCAACAGGAAAAACTGCCCACAGTACATTATCAAAAATAGCAATTATCGTATTTATTATCAGGATAAACCGGGCATTATCATTAAATAGCGCTATGCAAGGGAGAAGAATAAAAAGGATTATTGCAGTGGGTAAAAACCATCTTATAAAAGAACGTATTGAATACCCTGCCAGAAAGCACAATGCAAGGGTTCCCGCCGCTGCCAGAATATACTGATGGGGCGCCCTGTTTAAATAAAAATATACAGACAACAGCCGTACTCCCATGATTGAGCTTAGCGTTCTATCAACAATTACAATACCAATCAGGGCAAATACCACAGGCCATTCTGTTTTACCTGAATTTGATTGTTCCCTTGGCAGTTCACTGACAGGCATTAGGTCTTTACATTTATTAAGCAAAATCACGCTTGCAATGGCGGCAACCCCAATACATGCCATTAGCCATTTGATGATAGTGTACAGCAAGTCTATTGTTTTAGCGGGATCTGCGGAAGCGCTGGAAACAGCAGCCAGGGACAAAAAACTGTAACGGGCTAAAACTCCGGCGGCAACGGCAAGCCCAAAGAAAAAAACGCAAAACCGGCCTGAGCGGTTAACTTCGCCTTCCCTGGTGGAAGGTAAAAAGGCCATCAGAAAGAGGCCGCTGCACAAAGGGTACAGCATACCGGTAAAAACCGTAACAAAAGCATAAACTGTTGCGGAACCAATAAAAAGTTCCACACCCAAAGACCGCAGGACCACATTGGGCAGAATCATTAATAAAATGAATACAATACTCGATGACAAAGGTTTTTTCTGCCAGGGGTTGGAAAGGAATACAGAACTTAAAAAAACACCCAAAACTATCCCAATAAACTGGAACGGCGCCAGGCCAACCATTAACCCTTTTTGCTGTGAAGGCATAAAATAACTTAAGGCCATAAAAATAAAATAGTTCAAAATAATGAACAAAAGCGTCAGGAAAGAAAAAAACCTGGCCGCAGGCAGCACTCTATTATCTTTCATGTAAATCTGATTAATAATACCCTAAATTGTCAAATATTACAACTTTCCCTTATTTTTATGGATGAATTTTCTTCGTTTTTTAGCAAATCCCTTATTTTTAGGGATATGCAAAAAATCAATTCTGTATAAAAATATATTTAACTTTGTTGTTGTTTAAATTTTCAGTAAAAAACTTGAAAAAGGCAGACCTATGAAAAACTTAATTTTTACTTTATTCCTTTTATTTTTAACTTTTACCTTGATA
>WRNF01000404.1 GCA_009776715.1 Treponema sp.
TTTAACTCCGGTTTTAGGCCGGCAATTGATGTAGGGCTTTCCGTAAGCAGGGTCGGCGGATCGGCGCAGTCAAAAGTTATTCGCAAAATATCAGGCCGCCTGCGCCTTGACCTTGCGCAGTACCGGGAAATGGCAGCCTTTGCCCAATTTGGCAGCGACCTGGACAAGGCCACGCAGGACAAACTGGCTCAGGGCGAGCGGCTAATGGAGGTGCTTAAACAGCCGCAGTATTCGCCGTATCCGGTTGAAATACAGGCTGCAATTCTTTTTATTGCGGCTAACGGGGATCTTATGGATGTCCAGATCTTATGGATGTCCAGATGAATGAAATAACAGAATTTATTAAAGATTATTTGGATTATATAAAAACCAACTGTTATGGCATATTGGAAGAAATTGCAAATACCGGAAATATCAGCGTAGACATGGACAGTGATTTAAGAAGCGCTATTGAAAAATTCAAGGAATTAAAAAAGGAAAAAACATAAGGAGAGCGGAATTGGTAAATCTACGGGATTTGCGTTTTAGGATGCGCGCCATCCGGCAAACGCTTCAGGTAACAAAAGCAATGAACCTTATCTCTACAGCAAAGCTCCGTAAAGGGCGCCGAATGTTAGAGGATACAGACATATATTTTACCCGCATTCAGAAATCCATGTTTGACATTCTTTCGGGGGCCGGAGAAATAGAGAGCCCTTTTTACCGCAGCCTTAGCCCCGAAAAGCGCAAAAATGCTGCAGTTGTGGTAATAAGCAGCGATAAAGGGCTTGCCGGGGCATACAACGCCAATGTTTTTCGCCTAACAAACGAAATATGCTCCAGATTTTCAAATCCACAATTAATTCTAATCGGTTCAATTGGGTTGCGCCATTATTTGCACTCTTCCTATACAATACTGGAAAATTTTTCTTTTCATTCTCAAATGCCCACACTGGAAGATGCCGGAAAAATTGCAGAATATATCGTTTCACAGTATTTAAAGGGCATATTTGAGGAAGTGCATGTGGTGCATACGCATATGTTCAGCACAATTAAACTTATAGCAACCGAACTGCACGCAATTCCNATAGAAGCAAAAATAATTCATGAAGAGCTGGTAAACGCCGGAAATGTTGAACGGGTTAAGCTAGACTTTGAATTTCTTCCGTCAAAGAATGAGTTATTTGATGCATTAGTTCCTATGTATATACGCGGCCTTATTTACGGTTCAATGGTAGAGTCATATATAAGCGAGCAATGCGCCCGAATGCACGCAATGGACGAAGCGTCAAAAAATGCGGAAGAAGTACTTGATGTTTTGCAAATACAATACAACCGGGCAAGGCAATCGGCAATAACCCAGGAAATGTCGGAAATTGTTGGCGGATACAGCGCCTTGGCGGAATAGGAGAATAATATGGCAAATACCGGATACATAACCCAGATTGTAGGGCCTGTTGTTGATGTTCGTTTTGAACAGGACAAGGTGCCGGCAATTTTAAATGCGCTTAAAATAAAAGTACCGGGTACTTCGGAAACTTCCGGACGGATTGTTACCCTGGAAACACTGCAGCATATAGGGGATAACCGCGTGCGCTGCGTTGCAATGGCGGCTACCGAGGGCCTCTCCCGCAACATGGAAGTAGAGGACACAGGCAAGCCTATCTCTGTGCCGGTTGGCAAGGAAACCCTGGGGCGGATGTTTAACGTTACCGGCGATGTTATCGATGACCGGGGCGCATTTACCGCAGCCGAATATACTTCGATACACCGGGATGCGCCGGAGTTTGAAGAACAGCGTTCAGCGGCAGAAATTTTTGAAACCGGAATTAAGGTAATTGATTTGATTGCCCCTTATGCCAAAGGCGGAAAAATCGGCCTTTTCGGAGGCGCCGGCGTTGGCAAGACCGTTGTTATTATGGAACTTATCCGAAACATTGCAACTGAACATTCAGGCTATTCTGTTTTTACAGGCGTTGGAGAAAGGTCTCGCGAAGGCGCCGATCTCTGGAAGGAAATGAACGAGTCCGGGGTAATAGACAAGACCACTCTGGTGTTTGGGCAGATGAATGAGCCGCCCGGCGCACGTATGCGCGTTGCCCTGGCAGGCCTGAGCATGGCGGAATATTTCCGCGACAGGGAAGGCCAGAATGTGCTGCTTTTTATCGACAACATTTTCCGTTTTATCCAGGCCGGCGCCGAAGTTTCTGCCCTGCTTGGCCGCATTCCCAGCGCCGTCGGTTATCAGCCGACCCTTGCCAATGAAATGGGCAGCTTGCAGGAACGGATAGCCAGCACCTCGAAAGGTTCCATAACCAGCATTCAGGCCGTGTATGTTCCTGCCGATGATCTTACCGATCCTGCTCCGGCCACAACCTTTTCCCATCTTGATGCCACCACGACCCTTTCCCGAAAAATTGTTGAATTGGGCATTTACCCGTCGGTCGATCCTTTGGCATCAAGCTCAAGAATTCTTGACAGTGCAATTGTCGGTGAAGAGCATTATTGGACTGCCGTCAGAACTCAGCAGATACTTCAGCGTTACAAAGAACTGCAGGACATTATCGCCATACTTGGCATGGACGAACTTTCCGAGGAAGACAAACTTACGGTTTCCAGGGCGCGAAAAGTGCAGCGCTTTTTTAGCCAGCCTTTTTTTGTGGCAGAAAAATTTACAGGAATTCCCGGAAAGTATGTGCCGATTAATGAAACAATACGCGGCTTCAAAATGATCCTTGACGGCGAGTGCGATGCGTATCCCGAGCAGGCATTTTTTATGACCGGCAGCATTGACGATATCATTAATAAATGAGCAAAAACAGGATTATTTATGGCGAATTTATTCAGGCTTGAAGTTTATACCCCATACCGGCATTTTTTAAGCGACATGGTGGAGTACATTTCATTGAATCTTTCAGACGGCGGAAAAGGCAT
>WRNF01000405.1 GCA_009776715.1 Treponema sp.
AGAAGGCTTTGGCAGCACTGAATCTTTTTGCCTGACCGGCAAGGCCAGGGATGAACTGCTTGCCGAACTTGATGAACAATTGTCTACGAAACCAATTAACGGAATAAAACCGGCGGCAGATATCCCAGCCAAAACGTTGTTTTACCCGGATAAAACAGAACAACAAATTGCTGAATTAAGGCGTTTGTTGGACGAAAGTAACTTTTCTTCGGTACAGAAACGTCTTAGTAAGGAAGGAATGAGAACGGGATTTGCCTGCTTGTTTTCCGGCGGGCCGGGAACCGGAAAAACCGAAACAGTTTTCCAGATTGCCCGCCAAACCGGGCGGGGCATTATGCAGGTTGATATTGCAGACAGTAAAAGTATGTGGTTCGGCGAAAGCGAAAAGAAAATTAAAGAGATATTCAGCCGTTACCGATTGGCGGTAAAGCGTTCAAGTATAGTTCCCATTCTGCTGTTCAACGAGGCCGATGCAATAATTGGCAAGCGGCAAAATCTGGGAGAAAACCGGAGCGGTCCTGCGCAGACAGAAAATGCCATTCAAAACATAATTTTACAGGAGATTGAAAATTTAAACGGCATTTTAATTGCCACTACAAATCTTGCCAAAAATATGGATAAGGCATTTGAGCGCAGATTTTTGTACAAAATCGAATTTGAAAAACCTCTTCTGGAAGCGCGTAAATCAATCTGGCAGGCACATATTCCCGCACTTAGCGCAGATGAAGTAAATATTCTGGCCAATCAATTTATGTTTTCGGGCGGCCAGATTGAAAATATTGCCCGCAGGCGGACAGTTGCGGAAATTATCTATGGCTCTCCCCCCGCTCTTGAAAAGATAATTGAATATTGCAGGGAAGAATTGCTGGATAATACCGAAGCAAGAAGAATAGGGTTTTAGACTTATCCCCTTATTCAGCTTAATTCCTTTCACTATACGCACGTATAGTAATAACGCAAAGAATGTGCCATTTTTATAAAAAATTTTCATAAAAAAGTGCAATGTTAGCTTTCCACTCTCTAATCCTTATATATGGGCTATTTTTTTATTTTTAGGCGATCAAATTAAGGAGAATTTGTATGAACGATGTAAAGGAAAATAATAATGGAACATCTTCTTTAACAATTAAAACAGTTAAGGATGTTATGGAAAATATAATAAAGCGCCGGAAATTCTCATTGGTTTTTCCGGAATTTCCTGATCAAGATGCACTTTGGCTAATTTGCAGCAAAGTTATGGAACCTAAATTAATCATTCTGGCTTCTCGTCCGGGTCTTGGCAAAACAACACTCGCCCTTCACATGCTGTGCTATATAGCTATTGCGGAAAGTATCCCGTCTGCTCTCTTTTCTCTTGAAATGGATGCTTATCACATTGGCTTGCGGTTATTGTCCCTCGCAAAAACAGAAGAGCTGTCCAAAGCTCCCATTATTATTGTTGATGAACCTAATATGTCTATCTCAAAAATACATAGCAGGATTCAATATTTGGTAAGCGAGGATTCTGTAAAAACCGTCTTTATTGATTATTTGGGGCTTATCCATGGCGATGAAGAACTATCCAGAAAAGAGCAGATAGCTGAAATAAGGAAATCGCTTAAAAACATGGCAAGAGAATTAGGAGTTAGCATCGTTGCTCTTGAGCAAATAAGCAGAGAGTCAAAAAATATTCAACGTGACTTAGAAATTATATCCCTTGGGGCTGATACAGTTTTTTTGCTGGACGGTGAATCAGGCAATCTTTTGGTCAAAACAATAAAGGGATGAAATATATAATCAGATTAAGGGGGTGGAAATGACAGATTTCGTACACCTCCATGTTCATTCAGATTTTTCCCTGCTGGACGCAGCAGTTTCGGTAGAGAGTCTTGCAGAAAGGGCAGGCAAACTTGGCATGAGCCACCTGGCCCTTACCGATCACGGCAATATGTTCGGGGCTATGGAATTTACAAGGGCCTGCAAAAAAAACTCTGTCATGCCAATTATTGGCTGCGAAGTTTATGTTTCCCCAGGATCACGTTTTGAAAAAAAGGGAACGGAAAGAAATAACAGGTATTTTCACCTGATCCTATTGGCATTGAACCGCGAGGGATACCTTAATCTGATAAAACTCTGTTCCTTTGCATATACCGAAGGTTTCTATTACCGGCCAAGGATTGACGGTGAGCTTTTATCCCAATATCACGGCGGGTTAATTGCGCTTTCTGCCTGTGTATCGGGAGAGATTCCATTGCTTATTCAGGCAAATAAAATCGACGAGGCAGAAAAGAAAGCCCTGCATTACCGGGATCTTTTTGGAAACGATGAATACGGGAATCCTAATTTTTATCTGGAGATCCAGGATCATGGTATTCCTGCTGAAGCTTTAAAAAATACCCTTTCTCAAAAAGATATAAACATGGCAATTGCCGGTATTGCAAGGCGTAACGGTATTCCCCTGGTTGCAACCAACGATGTTCATTACCTCGACCAGGATGACTCAATTGCGCACGACATACTGCTCTGCATCGGAACACATAAACTTAAGACTGACGAAAAACGAAAAAAATATTACGGTGACCAATTTTATTTTAAAAACGGTGATGATATGGCCAATCTTTTCCCGGATTACCCTGAAGCAATAACCAATACGGTACGCATTGCCAAACGCTGCATTGCTGACATTCCCGAAGTAATAACAAGAGATCTTCCCAAGTTTCTGCCGGATTTTGAAATCCCTCGGGGTTTTGAAAACGTAACGGCAGATGACTACTTAAGGCATCTCGCCCGCGAGGGCCTTGCCAGGCGTTACCCGGCAGAAAAAGATGCTGGCGGAGAAGCCTGGGAAAAAATAGAGAAGCAATGTGAATATGAACTTGAAACAATTATCCGGATGGGCTTTACCGGCTATTTTCTTATTGTCGCTGAC
>WRNF01000406.1 GCA_009776715.1 Treponema sp.
CCCCTCAATTAGAAAAACTAAAGTTTCAACTTTAGTTTTTCTAATTTATTCAGTTGTGGGTAGCAGAGTACTGCTACCCACCCCAAAAAAACCAGCCTTTGCAGATTTTTTTGGGCTTTTTATTTAATGAGGGGGTTTACACCCCCTCCGCTCGAAAAAAACTCTTGTTTTATTTCGAGCTACCCCCACAAAATTATTTCTCGCATATAGACAACTGAATAGTTACTAGAATTAGAAAAACCCTACTCAAATCTCAGGCTGTCTGTTATGCGCATCTTCAACGCCTTGCGGGTTGGCATCAATGCAATAAGCGAAGCCAAAATCGGAACAACTATTGCCGATCCGGCAATCACCGAAAAGTCCCATGCAGCGCGAAATTCGCCGACAACACGGAATCCCATGCTGCCGTCCCCTGACATGGTATCGGCAATGGCGCTAAAATCCATGCCGTGTTCTACCAATGGATACGTAATCAGGCAGCCGAAAATTACTCCTAACGCAGTGCCTATTACGCCAATAAAGCCCGCTTCCAACATATAGGTAATTTTTATCTGGCCGCCTGTCATGCCCATCGCCCTCATCATGCCGGTTTCTTTTGTCCGTTCCATTATTGACATTAATATGGTGTTGGAGATTCCCAGAAACGACAAAAGGAGAAGCAGAAAAACAATAATGTTAGGCGCTCCAAGCTGTATCTGCTCATAACCAAGATAGTCCGCCATATACTCATCCCATGTGCGTATTTCCAGGCTTTCCGGTAATACATGGCCTTTCGCTGCAAGGCCGCGTGTAAGGGCAGCGGTAATCGCGGCGGCACTTTCGCTTTTGCCAGGAAGCTGGTGCATGGGAATGTTTCTGTCTCGTATAACCAGCTCGGTTACCGCGCCTTCCAGCATCATTCCCGCTTCATCCTGCAGGACATCGAGCGGAATATATGCAGTGTTGGCATTGGGAAGCGGGGCCGGGCAGTTGATCACTCCCACAACAGTTACATCAAGGACCTGGTACACATGCCGGACAGCCCCTGCATAATCTGCGCGGATCATAACTTCAAGGGCCTGTTCAAGTTTTTGCGTATCTTCCTCAAGCAGAATGTAGGCATCTTCGTCATCCGCGTATCTGTACACGCTCTCCAGCAACTGAATGTCCTGCGGGGGCAGTTTCGGCAGCAAATCCGCTTTCCACTGATTTACGCGGATTGTTTCCGGCACTGCCTTAATGTCAATCATTGCCTGTATCCGCACATTGTTGCGGCCTGAAGCCATAATTAAATCCCAATAACGGTCTTTATCCTGCTTTGACAGATTCCTTTTTAATAACATCCGCTCATTGCCTTCTGTTATTCCGGTTTTTTCAAGATCCCAAAAGCCTTTGTTTAAGGGCGCCTCTTCGTATAATGACCGGATAAAATCAGCGTCTGCATTGCTGGCGGCTATTCTTTCAACCAGCTCTTCCAGGTCTTTGCGGAAGGGCCTGGAAGGGATACCCACTTTAAGTTTTTCCGCAGCCAGATGTCCAAGCGCAATTTCCGGCAGCCTGTTGTTTTCCACATAACGCCCAAAATCGATATAACGGTTATTTTCGCCCTTCATATAATGCATGGTTTCCCTTTCCAGTTCCGGTTCAACGCCGTGAAACAAAATTGGCGCAGACCCTGTCTCTGAAAACAATGTGCCGGAAAACACAAAACGCGGGGCGCTGTTATAGCCTTCATTGTACAGCGCATCACGGTAGATTTCCCATCCGCTGAAATTTTCGTAACTGGGCATCTCGTCTTTTTTTGCAAAATATGCTTTGCTTTGCAGTTTTGCCGCGCCTATTTCAAAGTTGACAATGTTTCTGCGCGACTCAATCTGTGTGCCGCCAAGCCAGCAATTAAGGAAGATATACACCGCCACGCTAACCATGATCGCCAGCGAGGTAAGAATGGTCTTTACCTTATGGCGCAGCAAATTACGCATGGCNATTTTTTTTAATTGCCAAATTCCGTTTAAGGTCATTGCANAGNTCCTTATTTTTTTTCGTCGCTTTCAATTTTTCCGTCGCGGATACGGATAAGGCGGCGGGCATAATCCATTACCATTTGATCGTGAGTGGAGAAAATGAAGGTAGTCCCTTCGGACTTATTCAAGGCCAGCATTAATTCCAGAATCTCGCGCCCGATAGTTGAATCGAGGTTTGCCGTCGGCTCGTCTGCCAGAATGAGGGCGGGCTTTTTTACCAGCGCCCTTGCAATGGCGACACGCTGCTGCTGACCGCCGGACATTTCTTTTGGGCGGCGTTTTGCCATTCCTTCAAGGCCGGTTTCGTACAGCGCACGTGCAGTTCGTTCCTTGATTTCCTTTCCGGAAACGCCCAGCAGGTTAAGGGGAAAGGAAATATTTTCCTCTGCTGTAAGCACAGGGATAAGATTGTATGCCTGAAAAATAAAGCCTATGCTGTGCCTCCTTAACAGCGCAAGCTGCTTGCGGGACATTTTACCTGTGTCCGAGCCGCCCACCATGATTGTTCCGCTGGTAATGGCATCAAGGCAGCCCGCCAGATGAAGAAATGTCGATTTTCCGCTGCCGGAGGGACCGGCAATGGCGGCAAATTCCCCGCCCTGGAAATCCAGGCTCACGCCTCTCAGTGCATGAACCGTCTGGTTGTTTAGACCGTAGTCTTTTACCACATTCACCGCTTTTACTACATTCATATTATACCCTCCATTCATTTTCCGGCATTTCAATTAAGCTGCCGGATCAATTGTACTATTTATCTAGTACAATTATATATGTACTAGTACAATAAGTCAAGAGGGGCTTATGCAAATTTACTGCAAAACCAGAAAAATATGCCATTAATACATTTTTTGCAGGACTGCAACAAACCTTGCTTCGGGCTAGACGGCCGCT
>WRNF01000407.1 GCA_009776715.1 Treponema sp.
ATCCCTGATCCCCTTTATGCGGCTGAGGGTAGCTGAACACCCGGCCTTCGTAGTTGCGCAATTCGATTTTTTGGTCATCAAGAGATACCACAAAATCCGGATCGATTGGGACTTTTCCGCCTCCGTCAGGCGAGTCAACAGCGAATCGTGGAATTGCGAATCCCGATATTTTACCAGTAAGTTTTCGGATAATCTCAACGCCTGTTTCCACCCTCGTTCTGAAATGTTCGCTGCCCTCGCATAAATCGCATTGGTAAATATAATAGGGCCGGACTCTGGTTTTCACCAGCTTGAGCAAAAGTTCTTTCATGGTTTCAGCATTGTCGTTGATGTTCCGTAAAAGAACGCTCTGGTTTCCCAGGGGAATGCCTGCATCGGCAATATCGGCACAGGCCTTGCGGGATTGGGCGGTCAGCTCCNGCGGATGGTTAAAATGCACATTCATCCAGATNGGGTGGTATTTTTTCAGCATGGCAAGCAGGGCTGGAGTGATGCGCATTGGCAGCACAGCCGGTATTCTCGTGCCGATTCGGATTATTTCCACATGACCTATGGCCCTTAGCCTTGCGATAATATCTTCCAAATTCCCATCGCTTAAAGAAAGAGGGTCGCCGCCCGATACCAGAACATCACGGATCTGAGGAGTCCTTGAAATGTAATCAATGGCCTTTTCCTTTTCCGCATCACTTGCCGGGCAGTCTTTTTCGCCCACATACCTTTTCCTTACACAGTGCCTGCAATACATTGCGCATTGGCGCGTTACCAAAAAAAGTGCCCTGTCGGGGTACCGGTGAACTATATTTGGCACAGAGCTGCCGTTTGTCTCACTTAGAGGATCCTTCTTCTCCCAGGGATGCATAAAGGTCTCTTTAATGGATGGAACAGCCTGCATCCGCAGCGGGCAATAAGGATCTTCCGGATCCATAAGAGATGCAAAATAGGGAGTTATCGCCATTCTGAACCGGACAAGGCTTGCTTCAATTTCCTGCTGTTCCTTTTCGCTGAGCGAGATAATTTGCGAAAGCGCATCCACTGTGGAAATTCTGTGACGGAACTGCCATTTCCAGTCATTCCATTCAGGACTGTCAGGTTTTAGTTTAAAAAAATCATACACTTTTGTATTAAAAACATTAATCATATCTACCCCGTTATGCCTTTTGACACAGGCCGTATCTGGCAAGGGCACAATTTAAAATATTCTGTATCAATGTTTGATAATCCATGCCGCAAAATTCGGCGATCATGGGAAAGTCGCTGTACCCTGGCGCAAGGCCTGGCAGCGGATTTATTTCAATAAAGTAAAGCCGCCCTTCCGTGGAAAGCCTAAAATCAATGCGGGCAAAATCCCTGCATTCAAANGAACGGTAAANGGTTTCCGCTGCCGCTTCTATTTCCCTTCTGAGACCGGCNCTTAGATCCGCCGGGCATTTATATTGCACATAACGCCTAAAATTTTTCTTCACTTCGTAACTGTAAATGCTGTTGTGTTTGTCAGTAAAAATAATTTCCATTGGGGGAAATACGCAAAGATTGCCGGCATTGCCAAGAATGCCCACGGTAAATTCCCGCCCTCTTATGTATTCTTCCAGAAGCATATCCTGTTTATAGGCGTTTATTTTCTCCTCAAGCAGACTGCGCAAGGCGGCAGCATCATTGACGATGGAAAGAGCCGATATGCCCTTTCCTGACCCTTCGTTATTTGGTTTTACGATAATAGGGAAAGAAAGGGCTGTCTCCGGCAAAGCTTCGCCGTTTTTAACAAGTTCGTAATCCGGGGTACTGACCCCGTAGGAAGCGGCAAGCCTTTTAGCCAGCGCCTTATCCATGGCAATGCACAAAGCAGTTTCGTCTGAACCGGTAAAGGGAATATTAAGGAAATTTAGAATGGCGGGAACCTGCGCCTCCCTGCCTCGGCCTGCTATGCCTTCTGCAATATTGAATACAATATCCGGCTTATTTTGCAAAAGCCGTATCGGAAGTTCCCCGCTTGCCTCATATAGTTCCACAGTTAAACCTGTAGATTCAAGCGCGTTTTGAATCTCCTGTATTGTATCAATGCTGTCAAACTCCGCTTCGGTATCCGGAGGGGAACCTCGCCCTTCGGNCTCGGCGGAGTGTTCNGGNGGATCAGATGCGGTATTTTTTTTAAGGTTAAATGTTATTCCTATTTTATAACACATGAATGCATCCGCCTTCATTAACAAAGACCATGTATTCTTTTTCCAAATTCACCAGCGTGCCTTGGCTGCCGGCGCTGATCATGCAGCCAGCCGGAAGAGCGTAACCCCTTGTTCCGTTTCCTGAAAGCTTTAGAGCGGTTTTTAGTTCCGCCCATTCCTCGTTTTCCCCATGCACATCAAAAATGGCGGGAATTATTCCCAAACAGTCAAATAATTTCGACGTGCTGTCATCCCCTTCTACATCCCAATGCACCCAGCGGGACCCCATCATAATCACTCCTGCCGAAATGCCTATAAAACGCTTGCCTTGTTTGTACAGTTCTTTTAAAAAATCAACAAGCCCGTGTTTTTTAAGCCAATGCATGCCGTCTTCCACCTCGCCGCCGGCAAGAAAAACCGCATCTGAGTTTTTAAGGATATTCCTTGCGGCCTCCAAATCCGGCTTTTCTTTGGCAAGACGCAGGAATACCGTTTTTCCCGCCCCGGCTTTCTTTAATATGGATTTCATCAGATGAAAAAAGAGCAGGCTGTCCCCGTTAGCTGTGCCGATATACGCTACTTGAGGCTTTTGCATACCGTTTAACGCCTGTGATACCATACGCGCAATTGACCGGGCTTTGCTGTGCATCCCGCCGGCCAGTAACATAGCGGGGATTTCCTTGTTTTGATTCATGTAAACAGCCCTCTTGCATCAAAATTAAAGTGAGC
>WRNF01000408.1 GCA_009776715.1 Treponema sp.
GGTGCCGTAAGAAAATTCAAGGTTGATAAAACTCGTTTCAAACTGCGAATTGCTTGTCATGTTGATAAGGCCGCGGGAAGCAGAAAGCGCCCGTTCCAGCCGTTCGGTAACGTTTTTTTCAACATCGGCAGGGCCGGAACCCGGGTATCTTGTCCTAATGGAAAGAACCGGGCGGGCGGTTGAAGGGTATAAATCTACCGCGAGATCAAAAATCATTGTTATTGCAATTCCCATGAAAAGCGCATACAAAATAACAATAGTTACCGGATGCTTGACTGAATAACCGGCTATATTCATTCTTTACTCCACCACGCGCACAGGATCGCCGTCCGAGAGAAAATTCTGCCCTGCGGTAACAATCATTTCCCCCGGTTCAATTCCGTGAATCACTTCAAAAAAATCTTCGTTTTGAATGCCTAATTCCAGTTCCCGCCGGCGTGCGGTATTATTTTCATCAACAATAAACGCTATCCATTTTTCATAAGAATTGATTACCGAAGTCCGCGGAATAACCGGCACATCTCTCTTGGTCATGGTAACCAGGCTGATGGTGGCAAACATTCCTGCTTTTATCCGGGAATCAATAAGCAGCCTTCCCTGGCTGTCAACAAAACGAAGCCGAATCCGCAAAGTTCGGCTTGCAGGATCAAGCACAGGGCTAACCTCGTCAACCTGGGCCAGGAAACTTTCCCCGGGAATTGATTCAAACATGACAACGGCACCCAGCGACAGCCTGATTGAAGACACAAAACGTTCGGGAACAAAGGTTTCCAGCCGCAGAGAAGAAAGATCCCCCACTGCATACAGGGCAGATGCCGTTGACACCGTATCGCCTACGCTAAAAGGCGCCTGCATTACCGTGCCGGAAATGGTAGAAATTACCGGGCTGTGGGAAAAAACTTCCCCCGGCCGCGAAGGGTCAACCATTGCAACAACATCGCCAATGTAGACCCTGTCGCCAATGCCTTTCCGCACTTCCGCAAGTTTTCCCCCCACTGTTGGAAAAATTGAAACCTGGTTCCGCGCAAGCACATCGCCGTTTATTACCACGCTGTTTTCGATTGTCCCGGTTTCTACCTCTTTTACCTGCACAACGGCAGCGCTTCGGCCCCTGCCTCCCTGCCTGCCCTGTGCATTCTGTTCCTGTTCAGGATCATCTTCTTTTAGATATGTATACACAATAAGCGCAGCCATAGCCGCAGCCGCCAAACTTAAAATTATAGTAACAATAATTGACTTTTTCACAATTGCATCATTTCCTTCCAGTTAGTATTTAAAGCCACAGAAATATCCAGAATCATAAGGAGATAGGAAAGCTCGGCCTGTAGCAGCCGCTGGCGGGCATCAAGAAGATTGTTTCGGGCATCTTCTACTTTCAATGAATCTACCGCTCCGTTTCTAAACCCCTGTTCAGTAAGTGTATAATTTAATTCNGCAATTTCCAATCCCAANCGGGCAATTTCAATACTGTCCCATAAATTTTTTAAATTCACGGTAAGCGAGCGGATATAGGTAGCCGCTTTCTCCCTGGTATCCTGCAAATCAAGGCGCGCTTTTTCTATTGCCTCCCTTGCAAACCGAATGGATTGATATTTGCTTGTTCCGGAAATCCAGGGGTCAATGGGAATGCTTACCGAAGCCGATCCGTTTAAATTATCCGTAAAGGGGCTAAAATTTGTCGTTCTCCATTGTGCCGATAAATTTAAAGAAGGGGCCCTGGAAGAAAAAGTGATTTGCCGTTCCGCGTTTTCCAGCCGTTCAATTTCCTGCCGCTTGCTTAACACATCGGGCCGCCGGGGAAGGTATTCGCTGATTAATTGCAGGGCATCCAGTTCCAGTTTTACCACCTGAATTTTTCCTTCAAGCACGGTTTCGGGACTGTAGGTAATTCCAAGCTGGGTTAAAAATTCATCCATCCGGTTGGTATAGTTTGAACGCGCAACGCTCAGGCTGAAACGGGCATTTTCCACAGCAAGCCTGCTCTGCAGTAAGGTTAATTGATTGATAAGGCCGTTTCTGAATGCCACCTGGTTTCTTTCATACAGCAGTTGCGCCGAATTTAATATGTCGGAAAGAACAGCTATATTTTCGTATTCGGCAATCAGGTTGTAAAAATTTTTGGTTATTTGTATTTCCAATTGATTCCGGGCATCATCATAATTGAGCAATTGTATTTGGTATGCCAGCGTTATATTCTTCATGGAATACGGAATGCCCGCATTAAAATTAAAATTGAGGCCAATGCCCAAATTATAGTTTCCGCTGTTGTCTTTTGATTTAAAACTGTCTCCGGAGAACAGCCTGCTGTTGTACCCGGCGCCCACAGTGCCTGAAATTGCAGGAAAAATTTCAGACCACAGGCGGTTTGCGGAATATTCGGCGGAGGCAAGGTCAATCTGGCTTTTCCTTAATTCCAGGCTGCTTTTAATTCCCTGTTCAATAACATTTTCAAGCGACAAACTTACCGGGGCAGCAAACATAACATTGGGAGAAAACAAACATACATTGAGAAAAAATAAAAAACGAGGCAAAAATCTCCCCCTATGGTATTTTAGATACTATTATACTAGAAAGAAACAAAAAAAACCAGTATTTGTTACAGCAGATTACGGAAATTTTGTATTTAACCGCCGGCAACTGGTATTCGCTGCGAAGCAAACTCTTTGGTAACTTGTGCCGAATATTCAATATAACACGGATTAGCACAGATTTACACAGATTTACACGGATTATTTTTAAATTTTAATTCTTAAAAGCTGTGGCTATTGCATATATGCTTTAGCGAGAGCGAACCATCTCTTTGGTAACTTTTCCCGAATATTTCTCACACAAAGGCACAAAGTTTCACAAAGCACACAAAGGAGGGTATGGCAATCAGA
>WRNF01000409.1 GCA_009776715.1 Treponema sp.
TTGCCGCTTGCGCCGCCGTCGGCCCGCAGTTCCGTCATTGTAATGCCTGTGTCTTTTTCCATCGCCCGCATAAGATCCGTTACCTGAAAAGCTATTGCTTCATGGGCTGCACGAATGATATGGCTTTGGCTGGTTCCGCGGGTTATGCCGGTAATGCAGCCGCGGGCATTCATGTCCCAGTACGGAGCGCCAAGCCCGGTAAAAGCCGGAACAAGGTACACCCCGCCTGTATCGTTTACTTTTGTTGCAAAATATTCACTGTCGGCACTGTCCGCAAAAAAGCGCATTTCGTCCCTTAGCCATTGGATAACAGCGCCGCCGGTAAAGACAGATCCTTCCAGCGCATAACATATTTTTCCCGAAAGACTTGCTGCAATAGTGGTGATTAAGCCGTTGCCGCTTTCGGCTGCTTTTTCTCCGGTGTTCATCAGCAGGAAACATCCGGTGCCGTAGGTGTTTTTTGCCTGCCCTTTTTCAAAACAGCACTGCCCGAACAGGGCGGCCTGCTGGTCGCCGGCATCTCCGGCTACCGGGATTTTAGAACCCAGCACATCTGCATAAGCATAAATTTCGGCAGAAGGCCGGACTGCCGGCAGCATAACGCGCGGTATGTCCAGTGCGGCAAGCAAAGCATCGTCCCAGTCCAGTTTGTGTATATCGAATAACATAGTCCGGCTGGCATTGGTGTAATCGGTAACATGTACCCCGGTGAGTTTCCAGATAAGCCAGGAATCAACAGTGCCAAAAAGAATTTCCCCTTTTTTTGCCCGTGCTTTAAGGCCTTCAACATTATCAAGAATCCATTTAATTTTTGTTGCGGAAAAATATGCGTCCGGCACCAAACCGGTGGTTTCTTTTATATAACCTGAAAGCCCGGCCTTTACCAGCGAGTCTACAATAGGCGCAGTCCGGCGGCACTGCCAGACAATTGCATTGTACACAGGCCTGCCGCTTGCCTTATCCCACAGCACCGTGGTTTCTCTTTGGTTGGCAATGCCAATTGCGGCAATGTCTTGCGCAGAAATGCCGTGCTTTGACAGAAGATCCATCATCACTTCAAACTGCGATGAATAAATTTCCATAGGATCATGCTCCACCCAGCCTTCGCAGGGAAATATCTGCGCATATTCCTTTTGTTCCATAGCCGCAATATTCAGGCTGCGGTCAAATAAAACTGCCCGTGAACTAGTCGTCCCCTGATCCAGCGCAAGGATGTATTTAGCCATTTACTCCCTTGTTCCTGTTGTATGCAAGATAGTCAACATAATTTTGAAATTGCCCGCCTTTTGGTGAGGCAAGGATAAAAAATCCAATTAAAGTAAGGTTATTTATTTGCCTGACCCATTTACATTCAACTGAAAGTTGGAACATATCAATTTTTGACGCTTTTTCCGGCCTAATATCAATAAAATGCTGTGATCCGGGTTTAATGTCAATGTTTTTTGAACATTCAACACAGCATCCTATAATGTTAATGTCTTTTAGGCGGTTTTCTGTTCCAGTAATATCAGAAATTATCACTTGAGCGGAAGTTGAAAATCTTTCGTTTTTTCTATTTTCCTGCATAGTAATATCATATCCAGTTTTTCAACAATGGTCAACCAATACAGAACGCACCTCAGCAATTCTTCATTTAACCTTATTTCATATGCGTCAGGAGTCTGTCGGTCTTGTAGATTGTGCGGCTAATAGCCGGCGGTCAAAAACCACTAAAATCTCTGATTTTGGGGCTCCTTACGGAGTTTGAGCGGTAAAAATCGTGTTTTTGCACGATTTTTTGCATTGAATTGGACAAAGTCCGACAAACTCCTAGTGTCCTGTAATATACAAATGACATAATAAATGTTTAGTTAAGGAAGGTGTCCGAAGAAGTTCCTAACTTTTCGGACACCCCCTTAACGATCTTTTAATTAAGTGACCTGAATATTACAGGACACTAGTTTACCTGCCGCATAATATGCTAAAATATCAGCGATGAGAACGAGTAATATACTTAAAGAAAAAATTCAGGAAGCTTTTAAGTCGGTGCTTCCAATTACTGTTATTGTGCTTGCAATTAGCGTGATTTTTACGCCCATGCCATCGGGAACAATACTTATGTTTCTGGCCGGAGCGGCGCTTCTCATTATTGGGATGGGATTTTTCACACTGGGTGCGGATATGTCCCTAATGCCGATGGGAGAAGGCATTGGCATCGAGTTAACAAAAAGTACAAAACTGTTCCTGGTTATTTTAGTTACCCTGGTAATTGGATTCATTATTTCTGTTGCCGAGCCGGATTTACAGGTTTTAGGAAGGCAAACCCCCTCGATCCCGTCTTTCGTTTTAATTGCAACTGTATCTGTGGGAGTTGCGGTCTTCCTGACAATAGGCGTGCTTAGGCCTTTGCTTAAAATTAAGCTGTCTGTTTTGCTTGTCTTTTTTTATATTATTGTCTTTACGATAGCTTTTTTTACCCCCAATGCCTTTGTCCCTGTCGGATTCGATTCTGGGGGCGTTACCACTGGCCCCATTACTGTTCCCTTTATTTTAGCAATGGGAGTAGGCGTCGTGTCTCTGCGCAGCGATAAAAATTCCCAGGAGGACAGTTTCGGCCTTGTAGCCCTGTGCAGCGTGGGGCCAATAATGGCAGTACTCCTTTTGGGCATATTTTACAAACCGGATTTAATGGGAACAACCCCAGAAACATTCCATGCCGCTGACACTTCCCGGGATGTGGTAAAATCCTTTGCTTATGAAATACCGCATTTTTTTAAAGAGATGCTGTTAACCTTGGGAGCAGTGGTTTTTTGCTTCATTGTTTTTCAGTTGGTATCCCGCCGTTACAAACGGCATCAGCTTGCACGTATCGTTATGGGTTTTATTTACACACTCATCG
>WRNF01000410.1 GCA_009776715.1 Treponema sp.
TGCCCGCAGNATAGGCCGCGCCCCCTCTGCCCAGCAGTTTCGCTTTTTTTACNTGGGCAATTATATCTTCGCCTGTCATTGCGAAAGATTTTTTCAGNGCGCNAAAACCGCCGTTTTTTTCATACTCTGCCGCAGAAAGCGCATTGGAGGAAATATTCCCGCACAGAATGTGACGCTGCAACGGGTGTCTAGGCGTTTCAAAAGTTGCCATCTTTTACCTGCATTTGCAGAAAAACTATTGTTTGAAATAACTTTCGCAAAGGCACAGGAAACTGTAGGAAAACCTTTCCGAAATTATTTCTCGCAGAGACGCAGAGACGCGGAGATATGGGCGTACTTTTGAAGCCCCTTTCCTTCCCCAAAACTTCTGTTATTTCGTGTGTTTTTAAGGTTTTAAAGTGCTTATGGCCGAAATTAATGCGACACCAGATTTGCTTTCTTATCTCTCTATTCATCTCACCTTCTTCTCCTCTGCGCCTTTGCGCCTCTGCCCTGCGGTATTACCCTTTATCCCGGCAGCGCTGCACCAGCGAAATAACTTTTTCTTCATTCAGATTGCCAAATACATCATTGCCGATTTTTACGGCAGGGCCAATATCGCATACGCCGACGCAGTTTGTAAGGGCAAGGGTAATTTTTCCGTCTGCCGTGGTCTCGCCCATTTTAATTCCTGCAGCAGCCTCAAACCAGCCAATCACCTGCTGCCTTTTGCCGTAATTTGCGCCGCTGAAATGGCAGGGGGCGCTATGGCAAATTTCAATAAGGCATTCGCCCCGCTCTGTTATGCTGAACATGGAGTAAAAAGTTAGCGCATCGTAAATTTTAGAAAGCGGCAGATCCAATGCCTGCGCAATAAGCTGCGCCCATTTCCGGTCAACATAATTTCTGCCGGATGCAGATTGAATATCAAGCAAAACCGCGATAAGCTGCTGGGGATCATTCCCGTAGCTTTCGGCAATTTTCAGTACGGTATCTTCGTTTAACGCTGTGATTTTACTCATAATTGCTAACAATGAACAGAGAACAATGAGCAGCACCCGCTGTGAACCATCTCTGGAGTAACTTTTGAAACTATAGGTAAAAGGCCACGGATTAACACGGATTTACACAGAGGAATACAGATTTCCAAGACTGAAACCAAGAATAATCATCGGGTTTACAAAGAATTGAAAAAATAAAATAAAAAATCCGTGGAAATCCGTTTAATCCGTGGAAATCCGTGGTTTTTATATATATGCCCTGGAGAGAGACCCAATTGAAGTTAAAAGTAACGCAAGAGAAGAAACCAGTTGGCATTGTTATGTGCTGATCCGAAAAATATCTTCCGTGGAAATCACGGGGCCGCGGAGAGAAAACAAGAATTTCCCTTCTCTCCGTGCCTCCGTGTTCCTCCCTTATATCTTAAAGAACATCTTTGCAATTATGACTAATGTATGATTCGCTTTTCCATTATTATTGCCTTTGCCCCAGATCGGCGCTTTGTAGCCGAATTCAAATTCAAAGGGCACTTTCCATTGGTAGAAAAAGAGCGCCACGCTGGGTTCCAATGACATATAGTGGGTCATCCCTTCAGAATCTTCCATTTTTTTCACATTGTCTAATAATGCCGGCAAACCTTGCGCCAGTGCGCCTGCAGCTTGTTCATACCCTGGCGGTACCAAGCTGTTTGCCAGAGCGGTGTTAATGTCTGCAACAGTACCATTAATTGCGGTTTCATTATAAGTAAATTTATCATATTTTTTCCCCGGGGTTATTTTGTATCTAAAGGGCAGGAATGCGCTAAAAAGCACACCGTCTGCAATGGGGAAAGACCATGTCGGCTCCAGTTCAAAGGTAACATCATAGCCGAATTTCACATTATCGCCATATTTTATTTGCGCAGCGCTTGCCCCTGGGAACATTAACTCCATTTGGCTTAGGCCGCTGTTTATAGTGTCAATGCCTCTTGAAACTGCATATTCCGTATAACCGGCTTTTTTAAATTCCCTCTTCTGCGCATAAAAAATCGTTTCATTGTAAAGGTTAATAAAAAAATTATCGGTAATGACAAAATCAAAATAGCTTCTTAAACCTGCGGCAAATGCATGGTTGTCGAAATTAGACACTGTTACCGGATCGCCTTTTTTGGCATTTTCGTACTGTTTTTCGTAATCCGGTCCGCGAAGGGGGATTTTTAAGCCAGGAGCAAAGGCAATGCGGAAATTGTCTGTTTTTACCGGTGCGGCAGTTCCCAGTATCTGTATTTTTGCGCCTAAAAAGAGGTCGGCCACATCCTGCACTTTAGCTAACGATTTTGAAAATCCTCCATCAGGACTAGGCACCAGCATATCAATGTCCGAGAAGAAATTAACACCGGGCGCCCATTGTAAAGCCCCGGTTATCCAGCTATTAATTCCATACTCAAGCGCTGCGCCAAAATTATACACACTAAGCGCATCCGAATCTCTGCGTACCCCGTCTTTGTTAAAAGCTTTTTGGCCAAAGGTAAAACTTGGGGCAAGCGAAAGGCGTCCCGTCCGCAGGGGCATTACCTTGGCATCATCGGCAAACAGGCCGGCGCCAAGTATTGCAAACACTAACACAAAAAATAAAATTTTTTTCACATAATTCTCCTTAAAAATTTTTACCGTTTCCGGTATTCTTATTTGTTAATTTAAATATACTGCATTTTTAAAAAAAAAGCAAGCAGATAAAATGACAAAATAAAATATTTTGTCAAAAAAAAGTAAAAATATCATACTAATAGCGATATTTATTACGCTATAAGGAATATTTATCATTCCTCTTACCTGTAACTTCATTTAGCCTCTTGCTAAGCCATATATGCAAAAGCCACGGATTTTCACGGATTAAGAGGATTTACACGGATTTTAAGAAT